>NZ_JAUZMZ010000210.1:0-7380 GCF_036327435.1 Rhodococcus chondri
CAAGCGCACCGTCTCGGCCAGGGCCTGCCGCACCGGCCCGGTCGGGCCGTGCACCGTGACCGCGTCGTCGACCCGCGATTCGTAGATCACCGCGGACACCACCGCGGCGAGTTCGGCCGGGGACAGCCCCGCCCAGACCCGCCGGCGCAGGCATTCGGCGACGAGCAGATCGGCTTCGCTGTAGATCCGGGCGAGCCGTTCCCCGGCGTCGGTGGTGGCCGGGTCCGGGCCCTCGGTCAGGTAGCCGCGTTCGACGAGCAACGCCACGATCTTCTCGAAGGTGCGCGCCAGGTTGTCGGTGGCGGCCTCGGCGCGGCGCCGCTGCTGCGCGATCTCGCGCTCCAATCGGATGTAGCGCTCCCCGACCCGGGCCAGCGAGTCGAGTTCCGGGGTGCGGTGCGCCGGATGTTTGCGCAGCCGGCGGCGCAACGCGTCGATCTCCCGGGTGTCCCCGCCGGTCTTCGCCCGTTTCGGGCGGCGCGGCACCACCAGTCCCTTCGATCGCAGCGCCGAGGCGATGTCGCGGCGCCCGCGGCCGGTGCGGTGATCGACGTGCCGCGGCATCCGCAGCCGGTCGAGGACCGTCGCGGGGGTCGGGAAGTCCCCGGCCGAGACCCGACCCGACCAGGCGTCGAGGGTGACGATGTGCGGGCGCGGATCGGTGACGTCCGGATCGGTGTCGACGACCACCGCCAGGCCGGCCCGCCGACCGGCGGGCACCGCGATGATGTCGCCGCGCCGCAGCGCCACCAGCGACGCGACCGCCGCCTGCCGGCGTTCGGTGCGCCCGGTGCGTTCGCGGGCCCGTTCGGCGTCGGTGAGTTCGGCGCGCAACCGCAGGTAGTCGAGGATGTCGCTGTCGTCCCCGCCGAGCTGGCCGCGCAGCTTCGCCAGCGCCGTCTCGTTGCGCTCGATGCTGCGGGTGAGCCCGACCACCGACTTGTCGGCCTGGAACTGGGCGAACGACATTTCCAGCAGCACCCGCGACCGGTCGACACCGACCGCGTCGATCAGGTTCACGGCCATGTTGTAGGACGGGCGGAACGAGCTGCGCAGCGGGAAGGTGCGGGTCGAGGCCAGACCCGCCACCGCGTCCGGTTCGACGCCGGGCTGCCACAGCACCACCGCGTGACCCTCGACGTCGATGCCGCGGCGCCCGGCCCGACCGGTCAGCTGGGTGTATTCGCCGGGGGTGAGCTCGGCGTGGGTTTCGCCGTTGTATTTGACGAGCCGTTCGAGCACCACGGTGCGGGCGGGCATGTTGATGCCCAGGGCGAGGGTTTCGGTCGCGAACACCGCCCGCACCAGACCCCGCACGAACAGCTCTTCGACGGTGTGCCGGAACGCGGGCAGCATCCCGGCGTGGTGCGCGGCGATGCCCCGCTCCAGCGCGGTGCGCCACGCCGAGAAGCCGAGCACCTCGAGGTCCGCGGCGGGCAGCTCGCGGGTGTGGGCGGTGACGATCTGCCGGATCTGCGCGGCCTCGTCGTCGGTGGTCAGGTGCAACCCCGAGCGCAGGCACTGCGCCACGGCGGTCTCGCAGCCGGCCCGGCTGAACACGAAGGTGATGGCCGGGAGCAGGCCCTCCCCGTCCAGGCGGGCGATCACGTCGGGGCGGGGCAGCGGCCGGAACGAGCCGCGGCCACGCGGCTGCCACCGGTCGGTGGCCTCGAACGCGGTGCGGCGCCGCACCTGCGCGAGCAGTTCCGGGTTGACCACCACCCCCCGGCGGCGCGCCGTCGCGGGCGTGTCCGGCGCCTCGGCGCGGGCATCGAACAGGTCGTAGATGCGGGGGCCGAGCATCATGTGCTGGTGCAGCGGGATGGGCCGGACCTCGTCGACGATCACGGTGGTGTCGCCGCGCACCGTGGTCATCCAGTCCCCGAATTCCTCGGCGTTGGACACGGTCGCGGACAGGCTCACCAGCCGCACATCCTCCGGCAGGTGCAGGATCACCTCCTCCCACACGGCGCCGCGGAACCGGTCGGCGAGGAAATGCACCTCGTCCATCACCACGTGACTCAACCCGATCAGGGCGGTCGACGACGCGTAGAGCATGTTGCGCAGCACTTCGGTGGTCATCACCACCACCGGGGCCCCGGAGTTGATGGACTGGTCGCCGGTGAGCAATCCGACCGCGTCCTTACCGTGCCGGGCGCACAGGTCGGCGTACTTCTGGTTGCTCAGCGCCTTGATCGGGGTGGTGTAGAAGCATTTGCTGCCCGCCTGCAGCGCCAGGTGCACCGCGAACTCACCGACGACGGTCTTGCCGGCGCCGGTGGGGGCGCACACCAGCACCGAATGCCCCGCCTCGAGCGCGCGGCACGAGTCCCGCTGGAACGGGTCGAGCGGAAACCTCAACCCGCCGGCGAACGCGGCGAGCTGCCCGCCCACCTCGCTGCCGGTCGGGGCGACATCGTCGGGGCCGGGGGCTGCGCTCACAGGGTGTCGGAATAGTCGGGGCGGGTGGCGGCCGCCGGTTCGACCGGGCTCGGCGCCGGGATCGGTGAGCTCTCGTCGTCGTCGAGGTCGCCCCAGCCCGCGTCGCGGTCGCGGCGGGCGCGGCGCTTGTCGTTGAGCCGGGCGATCTGGATGGCGAACTCGAGCAGCAACGTCAACGCCAGGGCGAGCGCGATCATCGAGAACGGGTCCTGCCCGGGCGTGGCGATCGCCGCGAACACGAACACCGCCATGATCAGGCCGCGGCGCCACGCCTTGAGCTTGTCGTACGGGAGCACCCCGACGGCGTTGAGCGCGACCACGACCAGCGGAATCTCGAACGACACCCCGAAGATGATCAGCAGGTTGATCATGAATCCGAAGTATTCGGAGCCGGACAGCGCGGTGACCTGCACATCGTTACCGACGGTGAGCAGGAACGACAGGGCGTGCGTGACGACGAGGTAGGCCAGGACCGCACCGGCGACGAACAGCGCCGCCCCGGAGATCACGAACCCGATCGCGTAGCGGCGTTCCTTGCTGTACAGGCCGGGGGTGATGAACGCCCACAGCTGATACAGCCACACCGGGCACGCCATCACCACCCCGGCCGTCGCGGCGACCTTCAGGCGCAGCATGAACTGTTCGAACGGGCCGGTCGCCAGCAGGTGGCAGCCCCCGTCGCTGCTGATGTCGGCGCGCGAGGACGCGGGCAGCGAACAGTACGGGTCGAGCAGGATCGTGCCGAGGCTGTCGAGCCCGAACGGGCCGCGGCTGTACCAGATGAACCCGAGGATGGTGGTGAGCAGCACCGCGGCGAGCGACACCAGCAGCCGGGTACGCAGTTCGTACAGGTGCTCGACCAGCGACATGGTGCCGTCGGGATTGGACTTGCGCCGGCTGCGGCGCGGATCGAACGGGATGCGCACGGTGCGGTTCTCAGCTCCTGTCAGGGCCACCGGAACAACCAGGGCCCCCTGGGGTCAGCGGAACCGGGACACCTCGGCAGGTGCCCCGGCGGGAGAGCTCGGTCAGGCCGACCGCGGCTCGGTGTGCGGCACCGATTGCTGCGGGGGCACGGCCGGATCCCCAGGCTGGGTCGGCGGCAGCTGCGCAGGCGCCGGCTGCGCCGCGGCCCGCGCATCGTCCTGCTGCATCTCCTTGACCTCGCTCTTGAAGATTCGCAGGGAGCGACCCAGACCGCGCGCAGCGTCGGGCAGCTTCTTCGAACCGAAGAGAATGATGACGACCAACGCGACGATGGCCCAGTGCCACGGGCTCATTGCACCCATTTACAAACCTCCACTGATCGGCTCTTGACGATGTTACCGGACCCCGGCACCCCCGAGCCGCGGCCGGACCCGTTCGGCGCAGTGTTCGCGCAGCGTTTACATCCCGGTCGCGGACGGGGTGCCGGCCTCGAGCGCGGCGTAGGCGTCGAGGGCGGCGGCGGCCCGCGCCCGCACCGCGGTGACCAGTTCGGGCGGTTCGAGCACCGTGACACCGGCGCCGAGCCCGACGGCGAGCCGCGCCATCCAGTCCGGGGACGCGAACCGCAGCACCGCCTCGCAGCCACCGTCCGGGAGCACCCGCACCTCGCCGAGCGGGTAGTAGTCGAGCAACCAGGTGTAGCCGGGGGCGATGCGTAACCGGGCCGCCGGCAACGACGGGTCGCCCGCGAACAGTTCGAGGTGCTCGTCGTCGTGCAGCGCCCGGTGCGGGGGCCGCGCCGGTTCGGTCAGCTCCGTCGCGGCGTCGATCCGGTCGAACCGGAACAACCGCACCGCCTCCGCGGAGCGGCACCACGCCTGCAGATACGTGTGGTCGTCGATCAGCACGATGCGGATCGGGTCCACGTCGCGTTCGGAGACGGTGTCGCGCGAGGCCGAATAGTAGGTCAGGTGCAGGGCCCGGCCCCGCCGCACCGCCGCCCGCACCTGCGCGGCCACCGGATCCTCCACGACGGGCCGCTCCGCCCCGGCCGGCACGTGGGCCGCGGCGGCGCTGCCCGCCGCGGCCTCGATCTTCGCGATCGCGCTGTGCGCGGCGGACGGATCGACCACCCCGGGCATCTCGAGCAGCGACCGCAACGCCACCAGCAGCACCGTCGCCTCGGTGGAGGTCAACCGCAGCGGCCGGTCCATGCCCGCGGTGAACGTCACCACGATGCTGTCCTCGGAGAACGACAGGTCGATCAGGTCGCCGGGGCCGTAGCCCGGCAGCCCGCACACCCACAGCTGATTGAGATCGTCCATGATCTGTTTCGGGGTCACCCCCAGATCGCGGGCCGCCTCGGCCGCGCTGATCCCCGGATGCGCCGTGAAGTACGGCACCAGGTTCAGCAGCCGCGCCAGCCGCCCGGACAATCGTGCACTCATCGCCGGTCCTCCCCCGTCGTCGCGCTGCCGGTGACGATCCCGGCCAGGATGCGCTGCACCTCGGCCCGCAATTCGGGCGGGTCGAGCACCAGCGCGTCGGCGCCCTGCCCGGCCACCACCCGCCCGATCCATTCCCACGACCGCACCGGCACGTCGAGCACGGTGCCGTCCCGCTCCCCGATGCGACGGCGGCGCACCTCTTCGCCGAGGCGCCGCAACTCGTAGGCCCGGCCGTCGGCGACCCACACCCGCGCCGACCCCGCGACCTCCCCGCCGCGCGTCGCGGCCAGTACCCGGGCCCGCAGATCCACCCCCTCCGGGATGTGCACGGCACCGGCGGGACCGACCGCGTCGACGTCGTCGCCGATGCGGGAGAGCCGGAAGGTGCGCACCGCGTTGCGGTCCCGGTCGTGCCCGACCAGATACCAGCGGCCGTGCACGGTCACCACCCCCCACGGCTCGACGGTGCGGTCGGTCCACGGATCGGTGGGGGCACTGCGATGGGAAAACCGTACGGCGCGCCGCGCGTCGACCGCCGCCAGCAACTTCTGCAACGCCGGTTCCGAGCCGCGGGCCCGCGCCGGCACCGCGGTGACCGTGCCCGCCGACTCGGGATCGACCTGCACGCCCGCCGCCCGCAGCTTCAGCAGCGCGCCCTGCGCCGCGGAGGTCAGCTCCGGCGAATCCCACAGCGCGGCGGCCACCGCCACCGCGGCGGTCTCCTCCCGGGTCAGCTCGATCTCCGGCAATTCGTAGGCGTCGCGGTTGATGCGGTAGCCCTCGACCGTGGAGAACCGGGACGGCATGCCCGTCTCCAGGGGGATGCCGAGGTCGCGCAGTTCGTTCTTGTCACGCTCGAACATCCGGCTGAACGCCTCGTCGCTGGCGCACTCCGCGTACCCCGCCACGGACGCCCGGATCTTCTCCGCGGTCAGGAACTGGCGGGTGGACAACAGCGCGATGACCAGATTCACCAGCCGTTCGACTTTCGAGATCGCCACGGGCCAACCCTAGTGCCCGACCGCCGCTCACACCCGGCCGCAACCCACATTCGCGCGGTGCGCCCGCCCGCCGGTCACATCGACGCGATGAGCCGTTCGACGCGCTCGTCGACCGAGCGGAACGGATCCTTGCACAGCACGGTGCGCTGCGCCTGGTCGTTGAGCTTGAGATGGACCCAGTCGACGGTGAAGTCGCGGCCCGCCGCCTGCGCCGCGGCGATGAAATCGCCGCGCAGTTTCGCGCGGGTGGTCTGCGGCGGCGTGTCGACGGCCGCATCCACCGCCTCGTCGTCGGTGGCGCGGGCCGCCAGCCCCTTGCGCTGCAGCAGATCGAACACCCCGCGCCCGCGCTTGATGTCGTGATACGCCAGATCCAGCTGCGCGATCTTCGGGTCCGACAGGTCCAGGTTGTAGCGGTCCTGGTAGCGCTGGAACAGTTTGCGCTTGATCACCCAGTCCACCTCGGTGTCGACCTTCGCGAAGTCCTGCGACTCGACGGCGTCGAGCACCCGACCCCACAGATCCACCACCTGCGTGACATGCGGATCGGGGTGCCGGCTGCGCAGGTACTCCACGGCCCGCGCATGATATTCGCGTTGGATGTCGAGGGCGCTGGCCTGCCGGCCCCCGGCGAGCCGCACCGGGCGGCGCCCGGTCAGGTCGTGGCTGACCTCCCGGATCGCGCGGATCGGGTTGTCCAACGCGAAATCGCGGAACGAGATCCCCGCCTCGATCATCTCGAGCACCAGCGACGCCGACCCCACCTTGAGCATCGTGGTGGTCTCGGACATGTTCGAATCCCCCACGATCACATGCAGGCGCCGGTACTTCTCGGCGTCGGCGTGCGGCTCGTCGCGGGTGTTGATGATCGGGCGCGACCGTGTCGTCGCCGACGACACGCCCTCCCAGATGTGCTCGGCCCGCTGCGACAGGCAGAACGTGGCCGCCTTCGGGGTCTGCAGCACCTTCCCGGCCCCGCAGATCAGCTGCCGGGTCACCAGGAACGGCAACAGCACATCGGAGATCCGGGAGAATTCCCCGACCCGCGCGACGAGGAAATTCTCGTGGCAGCCGTACGAATTCCCGGCCGAGTCGGTGTTGTTCTTGAACAGGTAGATGTCGCCGCCGATGCCTTCCTCGGCCAGGCGCTGCTCGGCGTCGATCAACAGGTCCTCGAGGACCCGCTCGCCGGCATGGTCGTGTTCGACGAGCTGGAGCAGATCGTCGCATTCCGCCGTGGCGTATTCGGGGTGGGAACCGACATCGAGATACAGGCGCGCCCCGTTCCGGAGGAACACGTTCGAACTGCGCCCCCAGGACACGACCCGCCGGAACAGATACCGGGCGACCTCGTCCGGGCTCAGCCGCCGGTGCCCGTGGAAGGTACACGTGACGCCGAACTCCGTCTCGATACCCATGATTCGTCGCTGCACACTTCGACAGTACCGCGGGCACGCAACTGTGATGGGTCGCAACGAAATCTAGGTTCGAGCTGTGACCCTCGGCGGCGGGCCGCGGGGGCCCGTCCCGGCCCGTTCTCGATGTCGACGGCCACGCACCCC
>NZ_JAUZMZ010000211.1:0-7341 GCF_036327435.1 Rhodococcus chondri
ACCGCGCGATCGCGATCTTCGCCGCGATGACGGGTGTGGGTTCCATCGCGGGGCTGATCCTCGGGGGTGCGCTCACCCAGGTGTCGTGGCGCTGGATCTTCCTGATCAACGTGCCGATCGGCATCCTCATCGTGATCCTCGGCGTCGCGGCCCTGCGTGAAACCGCTGCCGAGCGGCTCAGACTCGACGTGCCGGGCGCGATCCTCGCCACCGCGGGTTGCACCGGCATCGTCTTCGGCCTGACGGAAGGGCCGGAACTGGGGTGGACCAGCCCGGCCGTGATTGCCGCTCTGATCGTCGGGCTGGTGCTGCTCGGCGTATTCCTGCTCGTCGAGCGTCGCGCCGAGAATCCACTGCTGCCGTTCGTGCTGTTCCGCAACAAGAACCGTGTCGCGACATTCGTGTCGATCTTCTTCGCCGGCGCCGTGATGTTCAGCCTCGCTGCGTTCGTCGCCCTGTTCGTGCAGGACATTCTCGGTTACACCCCGCTCAGCGCCGGCCTGGCGTTCGTCCCGTTCGCGTTCGGCCTGGGCAGCGCGGCCGCGGTCGCTTCGAAACTCGCCGTGCGCGTGCAACCGCGCTGGCTGGTGGTCACCGGCGCGGCCATCATGACCGTGAGCCTGCTGTACGGATCGACGATGGACGAGACGGTCCGGTACTTCCCGACCCTGTTCATTCTGGTGCTCGTCGTCGGATTCGGGGTCGGGCTGGCCGTGGTGCCGCTGCCGCTGTGCGCGATCGCCGGGGTCGGCGCCCACGAGATCGGGCCGCTGTCGGCGATCGCGCAGGTCGCCCAGACCCTCGGCGGGCCACTGGCGTTCTCCGTGATCGGTGCGATGGCAACCTCCAGGACGATGTCGCTGGGAGGAACGTCCGGAGCGGTCGTCGATATGACACAGGCACAGATCACGGCGCAAGGTGAGGGATACATGTTCGCGCTCGTCGGGTGTGCGGTGTGCGCGGTGATCGCCGGTATCGCGGCGATGTTCATCCGCTTCACCCCGGAGCAGGTGGCCCAGGCACAGGAAGCGGAGAAGGCAGCGCAAACCGCCTGAGGTGTACCCGGCCAGGACGGTGGTTGCGGGCGTGCCCGCTTCATGCACACCCGAACGCGCGCACCCGGGCCGGGTTCGGCGTCATGGAAGTGTTGCGAACGCCTTCTTGGTGTCGCGACGCCGGTCTGAGCATCGAAGCAGTCGCCAGGCGAGCGGGGGTCGGGAAGCACACGATCTATCGACGCTGGCCGTCCATCGCAGCGCTGCTACTCGACGCGCTCAGTGTGGTGTGGGTCAGCGACTTTGGACTACCACACCACGGGGGACGTCCGCGCGGACCTGCGCGAGCAGTTCCTGCGATCGAGTCACGCCCTCTCCACCCCGCCCATCGGACCCGTCTACCGCGCAGTCATCGCCGAAGCCCAGGCAGATCCCGCACTCCGGGCGACCCTGCACGAACGATTCCTCGCCACCGTCGAACAGAGAACACTCGATCGGATCACCCGAGCCCAGCGCAACGGCGAACTGGTCGCCGAGGCGAACCTGGAATACGTCGCGGAGGTGCTGTGCGGGACTCTCTACTACCGCTGGCTACTGACCCCTCGCCCCATCGACGAAGCCGCGATCGACGGACTGCTGGACATGTTCATGGCCGCGTACGGAAGTCGGAGATAAGGGACACGGCCCGATCTCCCGTGTCGGTGAGGCAGCCCACGCGTGCCCGGAATCCGATCCGGGTAGCCGGAAGCCATGGCCGTTATCGTCGATCGCATCCGGGACACGGCCACATGGGTCGACCGGGTCTTCCGCTTCCGGGGGCACGAACGTTACGTGGCGCTCCAAGTGGTGCGCTGCACGGTCGCGGCCGTGGTGGCGTGGCTGATCACCGCGGAGTGGCTACAGTTCCAGCAAGCTTTCCTCGCGCCCTATGTGGCGGTGTTCCTCGTCGAAGCCACCGTCCTGCGCTCTCTTCGCCAAGCGGCGATCCAGGTGGGGGCGGTCGTCGCCGGAGTGCTGCTCGCGGTGGCCGTCACCCGGCTGGTGACCTCGTCGACCGTGGCGATCGGTGTATCGGTGGCCGTCGGTTATCTCCTCGGTCGCTGGTCCAGGTTCGAGTCGAACGGGATCTGGGTCGCGATCACGGCCCTGCTCGTCATCGCGACGGGCGCAACGGGCAGCCCGGTGCTGTTGGGCGAACGCCTCGTGGAGACGGCGATCGGCGCTGTCGTCGGCGTTCTCGTGACCGCGATCGTGTTTCCCCCGGTGTATCCGGCCGGGGCGGAGACCGCGGCACTCACCGCGGAATTGCGCGACCTGCTGCGGGACATGTCGTCGGGATGCTGCGGGGTCACCGCGGCCGAGCATGGCCGCGACAGTTGGGTCCAGCGCGCCCGGGGTATCGACCGACTGCTGCACCGCGCGGTCGACGAGTCCCGGTGGGCGCACGAGAGCGCGCGGTTCAATCCGCGGCCGTCCGCAGCACACACCCGGGAGCAGGCCCATCGGTCGGATCGAACCGTGGACAGACTGTGGTACGTCTCCTCGTCGGTCGAGAGCCTTGCCTACGCAGTCGAGACGATGACGGACGACGAAGGCGAGCCGGCCGAGCTGCGGGAGCGTCCGCGACAGGCGATCGGCGACCTGATCGCAGCACTCGCGGACCTTGTCGAGCACCTGGGCGACGACGCAGACGACGCCACCGGCGAGGCCGATCGGCTCTGTGAGCGACGGCTGGCCGAACTCGAGAGCGTCGCTGCCGAGTCCACCGACCCCCGGGTGACGGCGCAACTCGGCGCGGTGCTCCACCCTGCCCGCCGGATCATCGGCGCCGTCAGGTGAGCACGAGCAGCTCCGTCGGGGATCGGGTTTCCACACGCAACCCTGCCTTCGCCGCGACCCGCGCCACGCCCTTGACGTCGGCGGGCTCGGCGCGCGTGAGCACCAGCGCGCGCGCCAGCAGACCCTTGTGGTGCTTGTTGAAGTGGCTGACAACCTTGCGGGATCCGTCGGCCTGCTCGGTGAGAACCGTCGCGGTCACCGCGCCCGGTACGGGACCGAGCTGCTGGTAGATCCCCGAGCGCAGGTCGACCACGAGGTCGCCGTCCGCCTCCCGGACGAGCGCGTCGGGCAGTTCCGGCCGCCACAGTGCCGCCAACGTCCCGAACCCGGGTACTTTCGACCCGCCGGAGAGCCGATACGCCGGAATCGGGTCGCCGGCGCGGACGGCGCCGAACAGCGCCGACCCGATGGCCAGCCGACGGTATGCCTTCTCGCGTTGCGCCCGCGTGAACGACGCCGCGTCGAGGGCATCGAACAGCACTCCGGTGTACCGCTCGAGGGCGGGGCGGGTGGGCGAGACCCACAGCTTCGCATTGCGCTCGACCTCGTCCCCCTGTGTCGCCCCCAGTCCGAGCGCGCGCATCGACGCCTCGCTGTCGGCCGCGAGATCGACCAGAGCCTGTACGAGCAACTCGCGGGTCGGTGTCAGTTGCGGCATCGACAGCTCGCCCAGATCCAGGGGCTCGCCGACGCCGCCGTCGGACTTGGTTTCGGAAGGGGGGAGCAGCACCAGCACAACCGGTAACCGTACCGACGTGGCTTTCGGAGCTGCCGGTAGGCTGCTACTCCGTGATCACCCGCATGTCGCACCTGTTCCTTCGCACGCTTCGTGACGACCCCGCCGACGCCGAGGTCGCGAGCCACAAGCTGCTCGTCCGCGCCGGTTATGTCCGTCGTATCGCGCCGGGGGTGTACTCGTGGCTGCCACTGGGGCTGCGGGTGCTGCGGCAGATCGAGCGAGTGGTGCGCGAAGAGATGAACGGGATCGGCGCGCAGGAGATTTCGCTGCCCGCACTGCTGCCGCGCGATCCGTACGAAACCACCAACCGGTGGACCGAGTACGGGCCCGGATTGTTCCGGCTGCAGGATCGAAAGGGTGCCGACTACCTGCTCGGCCCCACCCACGAGGAGTTGTTCGCCCTCACCGTGAAGGGGGAGTACACCTCGTACAAGGACTTCCCGGTCACGCTGTACCAGATCCAGACGAAGTACCGCGACGAGGAACGCCCCCGCGCCGGTATCCTGCGGGGCCGGGAGTTCGTGATGAAGGACTCCTACAGCTTCGATCTCACCGACGAGGGCCTGGCGACGTCGTACCGCGCTCACCGCGACGCCTACGAGCGGATCTTCACCCGACTGGGCGTGAAGTACGTGATCGTCTCGGCCACGTCCGGTGCGATGGGCGGCAGCGCGTCCGAGGAATTCCTGGCCGAGTCCCCGGCCGGCGAGGACACCTACGTCCGCTGCCTCGAGTCCGGCTATGCGGCGAACGTCGAGGCCGTCAAGACCCGCGTTCCCGATGCGATTCCGGTCGACGGTAAGCCCGAGGCCGTCGTCCACGACACTCCCGACACCCCGACGATCGACACTCTGGTCGCGGCCGCCACCGAGATCCTCGGTCGTGACGTCGTAGCCGCCGAGACTCTCAAGAACGTTCTGGTCAAGGTGCGACAGCCCGGCGGCGAGTGGGAACTGCTCGGCATCGGCGTTCCCGGCGACCGTGAGGTCGACGCCAAGCGCCTCGAGGCGTCGGTCGAGCCCGCCGAGGTCGCGCTGCTCACCGACACGGACTTTGCGGCCCATCCGTTCCTCGTCAAGGGGTACATCGGGCCGAAGGCGCTCCTGGCCAACGGGGTTCGGTACCTCGTCGATCCGCGTGTGGTGGACGGCACCAGCTGGATCACCGGAGCGGACGAGCAGGGCAAGCACGTGTTCGGCCTCGTTGCCGGCCGTGACTTCACCCCCGACGGCACCATCGAAGCCGCCGAGGTCCGCGACGGCGATCCGTCGCCGGACGGTGCGGGTCCGCTCGTCTCCGCCCGCGGCATCGAGATCGGCCACGTGTTCCAGCTCGGCCGCAAGTACACCGACGCGTTCGAGGTGAATGTGCTCGGGGAGAACGGCAAACCCGTCCGTCCCACCATGGGCTCGTACGGTGTGGGTGTCTCCCGCATGGTTGCGGTGATCGCCGAGCAGATGCACGATGACAAGGGACTGCGCTGGCCTTCGGAGATCGCCCCGTTCGATGTGCATCTGGTGATCGCCAACAAGGACGAGCAGGCCCGCGAAGGTGCCGAGAACCTCGCCGAGGAACTGTCGAACGCGGGTGTCGAGGTGCTCTTCGACGATCGCAAGGCATCGCCGGGGGTCAAGTTCAAGGATTCCGAACTGCTCGGCATGCCGCTCGTCGTGGTGGTCGGCCGCGGTTTCGCCGACGGCAACGTCGAATTGCGCGACCGGTTCACCGGCGAAGCCCGTGAGGTGCCGGTCGGAGAGGCCGTCGCCGAGGTACTCGCCGCGATCCGCGGATAGGCCACACTCGGGGGTATGACTGCAGACTGGGAACGGACCGATACCTACCTCTCCGATCTTCTGATCGGCGACGACCCCGCCACCGAGTCGGCGCTCGCGGCCAACGCGGAGGCGGGGTTGCCCGCCATCGACGTGGCCCGGGTGCAGGGCAAATTCTTGTATCTGCTGGCGCGCGCGACGGGAGCGCGGTCGGTCCTCGAGATCGGCACCCTCGGCGGATACAGCACCATCTGGCTCGCGCGGGCGGTCGGCGACGCCGGCACGGTGATCACGCTCGAATTCGAGCCGCGGCACGCCGAGGTGGCGCGTGTCAATCTCGACCGTGCCGGTGTCGGCGGGGTCGTCGACATCCGTGTCGGTGCGGCCCTGGACACCCTGCCGCAGCTCGAGGGTCCGTTCGATCTGGTGTTCGTCGACGCCGACAAGGAGAACAACTCCAACTACGTGCGTGAGGCACTGCGACTGTCGCGCCCGGGCACGGTGATCGTCGTCGACAATGTGATCCGTGGTGGTTCGGTCGCCGACCCCGCCACCGACGACGAACGTGCCCGCGCCTCGCGGGAGGTCCTCGAACTGCTCTCGTCGGAACCCCGGCTCGACGCGACCGCACTCCAGACCGTCGGCTCCAAGGGCTGGGACGGGTTCGCGCTGGCACTCGTCGTCGACTGAACCCTCGTTTCTTTCCGAGCCGGCGTGTCAGAGATCCTGCCATCCCGGCCGGACGAGGCCCGATTCGTACGCGAGCACCACGAGCCGGGTGCGGTCGCGCGCGCCGAGCTTGAGTAGGATCCGGCTCACATGGGTGCGCACGGTCGCGGGGCTCAGGAACAGGCGTGCGCCGATCTCGGCATTCGTCAGCCCCTCCGCGACGAGAATCATCACCTCCCGCTCCCGGTCGGTGAGTTGCTCGAGTTCCGGTGCATGCGGAGGCTGCTTCGCGTGAGCCGCGAACTCCGCCAACAGCTTCCGCGTCGCCGACGGCGACAGCAGGGCGTCCCCGTCGGCGACCACGCGCACCGCCCGCACGAGATCGCCCGGTTCGGTGTGCTTGACCAGGAAACCGCTCGCCCCCACCCGCACAGCCTCGAAGACGTACTCGTCGAAGTCGAATGTCGTCAGCACCACAACCCGCACCCTGGCAAGCGCCGGGTCGGCGACGATGCGCCGGGTCGCGGCGAGCCCGTCCAGAATCGGCATGCGGATATCCATGAGCACCACGTCGGGGACCAGCTCGGCCGTCGTCGCGACCGCGGCCGCACCGTCCACGGCCTCACCGACCACAGCGATGCCCTCCTGCGCGTCGAGCAACGCGACGAAGCCGGCCCGTACGAGGGCCTGGTCGTCGGCCACCACCACTCGGATCGTCACAGGTCGTCCTCCGCGTCGTGATCATCGGGGCGTCGGAGCGGCAACTCCGCCCGGACGCGGAAGCCCCCGTTCGGTCTTGCCCCCACGGTGAGCGTGCCCCCGAGCGCCCGGACGCGCTCACGCATGCCCGGGATGCCGCTGCCACCGCCGGATGCCGGCCCGGCACCGCCGAACCTTTCGGAACCATCGAGGTTCTCTGGACTGCTTCGCTTCTCGGAGCCGGAGTTCTCGATGCACACGAGCAGCGTGCCGGAGCCGAACGTGACGGTGACGGTCGCGGGTGACCCGGCCGCGTGGCGGGCGACGTTTGTCAGCGATTCCTGGACGATGCGCGCCGCGGCGACATCGACCAGGCTCGGCAGATGCACCGGAGTACCCCGGATCCGGGTGGTCACATCCAGCCCGGACGCCCGCGCCCGCTCGACCAGCGCGTCGAGATCCGCGATGCCCGAGGTCGGAGCAGTCGGCGGACCGATCTCGCTGCCGCGCAACGACGCCGACAAGGCATGCACCTCGTCGATCGCGTCGCGGCTCGTGTCCTTGATCGTCGCCAGGGCGGGGCGGGTCCGTTCCGGGTGGGTGTCGAACAGTTCCAGCGCCACCGACG
>NZ_JAUZMZ010000212.1:0-7281 GCF_036327435.1 Rhodococcus chondri
CCGTCGCGACGACGTCCGTGGCCACCGGCGGGACGGTGGTGTTCGTGGAGAAGAACGACTCGGTGCCGCTGCCCGAGTACGACGTCCGCCGCAACATCACCTACGTCGAGACGACCCTGACCGTCGACCATCTGCTGGCGTCCTCGGCGGTGCCGATCTTGTTCCGGCCTATCCACGTCACCGATCGCTCCCCGCAGCACTCCGGCTGGTACATCGACGGCGGCTTGCTGCTCAACACGCCGATCAAGCCTGCGCTGGTACTCGGCGCGAACGACGTCGGCGTCGTGGCGACGCAGCCGCGGATGTGGCCCCCGCCGGAGTCCGCGCGCCCGGGCAAGCGCCGTCCGGCGCCTCCCGACGTGGCCGGTGTCGCGTCCCTGGCGCTGCGGGCGATGCTCGGGTATCGGATGATCGAAGATCTGCACACCCTCGAGTTCCGCAACGCCCGCATCGCCGAGACCCGTGCGGTGTCTCCCACCGACCGTCCCATCGGGATCGACTTCGCCGGTCCGCCGACCGGTCAGGCCGGGCGCATCGCCGAGATCGCGGAGGGTGTGGTTCGTTGCCGACCTGCCCTGCGGCGATTCCTGCGCAACCCCGCGCCGTCCGTCGTCGCCCGGTTGATCGGCGGTGACGACGAGGATCGCGGCGACCTCCTCAGTTTCCTGCTGTTCGACCCGGAATTCACCTGCGCGATCGCCGAACTGGGTCGCGAACACGGCGCCGAACCGAATGTGACACCGGATGTTTCCGTACTCCGGGCCTGATCGCGGCCTCTCCGCCCCGGCCTGCCGGTCGTGTGCTAGTCCAGCGGTGGCGCCGGCTCCACGCGGGCGCTGCCGTCGGCCACCCGCAGTCCCGTGGCGCGGCGCACACCGGTCGCCGGGTCGGCTTTGTTGGCGAGGTGGAACCAGTCCATCTGCACCGTGCCGCGTTCGACATCGAGCACGCCGTATCCGTGCGAGTCCAGCTCGACGTAGTGCACGTGCCGGTTGGTGGACTGCATCAGATTCTCGATCGAGGGCGACGCCGAGCGTGGCGGCACCCCCAGCATCTCGTCGATGTTCGCCGATGTCACCGAGGGCACCACGAACTCGGTGGCGACCGTGCCGGCACCGGGATATGCGGCCGCATCGGCGGGGATATCCATGCCCCACGATGTGTGGATGTCGCCGGTGAGGAACACGACGTTGCGTTTTCCGGCCGTGGTGATCGCGTCGAGCAGACGCTGCCGGTCGACGGGATAGCCGTCCCACTGATCGGTGCTGAAAGGTACACCCATCGACGGGATGCCGAGCAATTCGGTGAGCGCGCCGGTCGTCCGTTCGTCGAGCGGCGGCAGCAACAGCGGCGCGATCATCACGGAATTGCCCACCAGCTGCCACCGTGTCGGGGAACTGGTGAGTCCGGCGGTGAGCCAGGCCATCTGCTCGGCACCGGTGATGGTGCGGCTGTCGTCGTCGAGGGTGCGCCAGTCGGCGCCCGGCCGCGCCTGTTCGGTGCGGTAACTGCGCAGGTCCAGCATCGACAGTTCGGCGAGGTCGCCGAACCGCAGCCGCCGGTACAGGCGGGAGCCGTCCATGCGGACCGGCATCCACTCCGTGTAGGCCTGCACCGACGCGGCCTTACGCTGCGCCCAGTCGCCTTCGGTGGCGGGATCGTGGTTCTCGGCGCCACCGTTGTACGCGTCGTTGGCGGCTTCGTGGTCGTCCCAGACCACGATCCACGGCAACTGTGCGTGCAGTGCCTGCAGATCGGGGTCGGTCTTGTACTGGCCGTGCCGGATGCGGTAGTCGGCCGGACTGACGATCTCGTGCGCCGGTTCGTGTCTCCGCACCTCGGTGCCCACGGAAACCGGGTATTCGCCGGCCGCGTACTCGTACAGGTAGTCGCCGAGGTGCACGATCGCGAACAGATCGCCGCGCGCTGCCAGGTGACGGTATGCGCCGAAGAAGCCGCCTTCCCAGTTGGCGCACGACACCACTCCGAACCGCAGGCGGTCGAGAGAGGCGCCGGGCGCCGGGGCCGTGTGCGTGCGGCCCGTCGCCGACACTGCGCCGGCCGCGGTGAAGCGGTAGAAGTACGCGGTTGCCGGATCGAGTCCCGTGGCGTCGATCTTGACGGTGTGGTCGGAGGTGGCGCTCGCGGTGACCGATCCGGAGGCGACGATTTCGCGGAAGTCTTTGTCGCGAGCGATCTCCCACGCCACCGGGGTGTCCGGTCCGATGCCGGATCCCGGGATCGCGTCCGGGGTCGGGGTTACGCGCGTCCACAGAATGACGGCGTCGGGTAACGGATCACCCGACGCGACACCGTGCGCGAACATCACCGGCGCCGCGGCCGCCGGACGCGCAGTGGCCGCCGCGAACACCGTGGTGCCGGCGACCACCGCGCTCGAGCGGAGAACAGCGCGACGGGACAGGGGCGCAGAAGGCAGAGGTGGGACCACCCGCAGATCCGACCACATTTGCGGACGGATGTTCAATCGAATGGCCTGTGCGTGTCGGAAAAGTTCATCACCCGTTCGCTCCTGCCACCGGCCTCGTGCCACGTGCCCATGCAACCGAGGACGAACCGGTCGGTGCAGGGTTGTACCGTCGACGTGGTGAGTGATCTCTTCGGGGCGGACGACCCGTCCGCCGAGCCGGATGCGCTGTTCGAGGCGCCCCGCGACCCCGATCCGGAACCCGACACCGCGATTCGGCGGGCCCCCGTGGGACCGTCCGGACCGAACGCGCCGCTTGCCGCACGCATGCGCCCGGCCGGTCTCGACGAGGTGCTCGGCCAACAGCACCTGCTCGAGCCCGGCGCACCGCTTCGGCGGCTCGTCGAGGGCTCCGGTGCCGCCTCGGTCGTGTTGTATGGGCCGCCGGGAACCGGCAAAACTACCCTGGCGTCGCTGATCTCCGGCGCGACCGGTCGCCGCTTCGAGGCGCTGTCGGCGCTGTCGGCGGGCGTGAAGGACGTGCGCGCGGTCATCGATGTCGCCCGGCGCCGGCTCACCCATGGTGAGCAGACCGTGCTGTTCATCGACGAGGTGCACCGCTTCTCCAAGACCCAGCAGGACGCATTGCTCGCCGCGGTGGAAAACCGCATCGTGCTGCTGGTCGCCGCGACCACCGAGAATCCGTCGTTCTCCGTCGTCGCGCCGCTGCTGTCGCGGTCGCTGGTGCTGCAGTTGCAACCGCTCGGTCCCGGCGACATCCGGGCTCTGCTCGAGCGTGCCCGAACCGACTCCCGCGGGCTCGGCGCGACGGTCGGCATCACCGACGATGCGCTCGACCACCTCGTGCGGCTCGCCGGCGGCGATGCGCGCCGCGCCCTGACGGCACTGGAGGCCTCGGCCGAGACCGCGCTCGACCGGGCGGGGGACGGCGATGCCGTGATCGACCTGCCGACCGTCGAGTCGAGCATCGACAAGGCCGCCGTCCGCTACGACCGTGACGGCGATCAGCATTTCGACGTCGCAAGCGCGTTCATCAAGTCGCTGCGCGGCTCCGACGTCGACGCCGCCCTGCACTACCTGGCGCGGATGATCGTCGCGGGGGAGGACCCGCGCTTCATCGCGCGCCGGCTGATGATCCAGGCCAGCGAGGAGGTCGGCATGGCCGATCCCACCGCACTGCAGACCGCGGTGGCGGCGTCGCACGTGGTCCAGCAGGTCGGCATGCCGGAGGCGCAACTCGCGCTCGCCCAGGCCACGATCCACATTGCGACCGCACCCAAGTCCGGTGCCGTCACCTCCGCGCTCGGCGCTGCGATCGCCGACGTGAAGGCCGGCAAGGCGGGGCCGGTGCCGGCCCATCTGCGCGACGGGCACTATCAGGGGGCACAGAAACTCGGCAACGCGGTCGGCTACAAGTTTCCGCACGCGCACCCCGACGGAGTCCTCGCGCAGCAGTACCCGCCCGACGAACTCGTCGGGGCCGACTACTACCAGCCGACCACGCACGGTGTCGAACGGGAGCTGGCGTCGCGGGTGCCCAAGCTCCGCCGGATCGTGCGGGGGCAGCGCTAGCGGGCCAGCGGTCGCGGCGCGATAGGCTGAATGACGGCCGATTCATGCGATCGGCATGCCCTATGCCGGGGTAGTTCCGCAACCGTCACACGACAAAGGACCATCGACGTGCAGACCCACGAGATCCGCAGGCGCTTTCTCGACCACTTCGTGAAGGCCGGACACACCGAGGTGCCGAGCGCGTCGCTGATCCTCGCCGACCCGAATCTGCTGTTCGTCAACGCCGGCATGGTCCCGTTCGTGCCCTACTTCCTCGGGCAGCAGACCCCGCCCTACACGCGGGCGACGTCGGTGCAGAAGTGTGTGCGCACCCTCGACATCGAAGAGGTCGGCAAGACCACCCGGCACAACACCTTCTTCCAGATGGCCGGCAACTTCTCGTTCGGCGACTACTTCAAGGAAGAGGCCATCAGCCACGCGTGGTCGCTGCTCACCGGCTCCGTCGACGACGGCGGGTACGGAATCGATCCCGAAAAACTGTGGGCCACCGTCTATCTCGATGATGACGAGGCGTACTCCATCTGGCGCGACAAGGTCGGTGTCCCGCCCGAGCGCATCCAGCGCCGCGGCATGAAGGACAACTACTGGTCGATGGGCATCCCGGGTCCGTGCGGCCCGTGCTCGGAGATCTTCTACGACCGTGGCCCCGACTACGGCATCGAGGGCGGCCCCGAGGCCGACGAAGACCGCTACATCGAGATCTGGAATCTCGTGTTCATGCAGAACGAGCGCGGCGAGGGCACCTCGAAGGACGACTACCCGATCCTCGGGCCGCTGCCGAAGAAGAACATCGACACCGGCATGGGTGTCGAGCGCGTCGCGTTCCTGCTGCAGGGCGTCGAGAACGTCTACGAAACCGACCTGCTGCGGCCCGTCATCGACAAGGCCGCCGAACTCACCGGGGCTGCCTACGGCGCCGACCACGACAGCGACGTGCGCTTCCGTGTGATCGCCGATCACGCGCGCACCGCGGCGATGCTCATCGTCGACGGCGTCAATCCCGGCAACGACGGGCGCGGCTACGTGCTGCGCCGCCTGCTGCGCCGCATCGTGCGGTCGGCACGGCTCCTCGGCGCCGATCAGCCGACGATGGCCGAATTCATGGCCGTCGTCCGGGACACCATGGCGCCGTCCTACCCCGAGCTCGCCACCGATTTTTCCCGCATCGAAACCGTGGCGGTCGGCGAGGAAACAGCGTTCCTCAAGACCCTCGGGACCGGCAGCAAGCTGTTCGAAGGCGCTGTCGAGGCCGCCAAGGCGCAGGGCAAGCAGGTACTCGGCGGCACCGAGGCGTTCACCCTCCACGACACCTACGGATTCCCGATCGACCTGACCCTGGAAATGGCGTCCGAAGCCGGCCTGAGCGTCGACGAGGACGGGTTCCGCTCGCTCATGGCCGAGCAGCGCCAGCGTGCCAAGGATGACGCGCGCGCCCGCAAGCATGCGCACGCCGACCTGACCGTCTACAAGGAACTGCTCGACCGGGGCCCCACCGAGTTCACCGGTTTCAACGAACTGGTCAGCGAAGCGAACGTGCTGGCCGTCATCACCGGCGGCGAACGCCTGCACACGGCCACCGTCGGTCAGGACGTCGAACTGATCCTCGACCGCAGTCCGCTCTATGCGGAGGCCGGGGGCCAGATCGCCGATGTCGGCGTCATTACCGGGCCGGGCCTGAAGATCAAGGTCAACGACGTCCAGAAGATCGCCAAGCAGTTGTGGACCCACAAGGTCACCGTCGTCGAAGGGCAGGTCACCGAGGGTGACGCGGTGCTCGTGCAGGTCGATCCCGAATGGCGGAAGGGCGCGACTCAGGGTCACTCCGGCACCCATCTCGTGCATGCCGCGCTGCGGGAGGTCCTCGGGCCGAACGCCGTGCAGGCCGGCTCGCTCAACAAGCCCGGCTACCTGCGCTTCGATTTCTCCTGGCCGGGCGCGCTGTCGGAGCAGCAGAAGCAGGACATCGAAGGGGTCACCAACGAGGCCGTCGCCGCGAACTATCCGGTCAACACGTTCGTCACCGACCTCGACAGGGCCAAGAAGATGGGCGCGATGGCCCTGTTCGGCGAGAACTACGGCGACGAAGTTCGTGTCGTCGAGATCGGTGGCCCGTTCTCGATGGAACTGTGCGGTGGCACGCACGTGCAGCACTCGTCGCACGTCGGCACCGTCACCCTGCTCGGTGAGCAGTCCGTCGGCTCGGGGGTGCGGCGCGTCGAGGCCTACGTCGGGCTCGACTCGTACCGGCACCTCGCCAAGGAGCGTGCACTGCTCGCGGGTCTGTCGTCGACGCTGAAGGTGCCGTCCGAGGAAGTGCCCGGTCGCGTCGAAGCCCTTGTCGAGCGGCTCAAGGCCGCCGAGAAGGAACTCGAGAAGACCCGCGCCGCGTCGGTCGCCGCCGCCGCCGGCAACTACGCCGAGAAGGCGCAGCGCATCGGCGATCTGCTCGTGGTCGCCGAACCCGCCCCCGAAGGGGTGGCCGGCAACGCGCTGCGCACTCTGGTGTCGGACATCCGCGGCCGTCTCGGCAGCGAACCCGCCGTCGTGCTGTTGCTCGGCGACGCCGACGGCAAGGTGCCGTTCGTCGTGGCCACCAGCAAGGCCGCGCAGGGGATGGGCATCAAGGCCGGCGACCTGGTGTCGAGCTTCGGTCCCGCCATCGGCGGACGCGGCGGCGGCAAGCCCGACATGGCCCAGGGCTCCGGATCCGATCCGGCGGGGATCGCCGCCGCGCTCGCCGCGTTCCGTGCCCGCCTGGGCGAGCTGGCCGGCTGATCCGTGTCCGGCCATCCCGGTCCCGACCATTCAGGTCCCGACCATCCCGGTGTCGACGATCCCGGCCGCGGCCGCCGCATCGCCATCGACGTGGGCAGCGTGCGGATCGGGGTCGCCTCGTGCGATCCCGACTGCATCCTCGCGACACCGGTCGAAACCGTGCCGCGCTCGAAGGACCGCGGCCCCGACGCGCCCGATATCCGGCGCATTATCCAAATCGTTATGGAATACGAGGCGGTTGAGGTTATCGTCGGTCTGCCGCAGACGCTGCGCGGTGAGCCCGGGAAGGCTGCGAAACTGGCGAGCGACTTCGCGCGCCGGGTTCGGCGGCTCCTGCCCGACGTTCCCGTGCGCATGGCCGACGAACGCTTCACCACGGTCACTGCGGCGCGCGCCCTCCGCGAGAGCGGGGTCAGCGCGCGCGGTGCGCGGCCGGTCATCGACCAGGCCGCCGCCGTCGCGATCTTGCAGGGTTGGTTGGACGAGCG
>NZ_JAUZMZ010000213.1:0-7254 GCF_036327435.1 Rhodococcus chondri
GCCGAGCATCGCCCCGCTTGGATTCCAACCCGAGAAGGGAAGCTGTATCTGTGTGATCAAGGATGTCTACTCGAACCGGACCGTCGGCTATTCGATAAGCGACCAGGCGACGCAGGCACTTCCCGGCCCGCCGCCCGCGACCTTGATGATCGCGATCGCGCTTCAGCCCTCCAAGATCCGTGCGATCGAGGCGAGCGTCGAGGGGATACCCTCCCGAGCAGCCTGTTCACGTGCGGCGATCTCGTCTGGCGCCTCGGACCCGAAACGCTCGTGGAAGAACTCCTGCCCGGCCGCGGGCAACTCCCAGGTCTCCGTCAGTTCCGTGCCGGCATCCGCGGGCTTCATCAGATAACCCCAACGCACCAGGCCAGGGCCGACCGACCACGCAAACTCGCGGCCCGGGTCGGCGACGACGATCTCCGAGCGTGTCTGCCAGGTGCGGTCCGGGGTCACGTTCCGGCCAGTGAAAAAGGCACCGACCTCAGGTCCCTGGCCCGGGTCCCACCAGCACTCCGCGCACACCGGCGACCACTCGCCGGTGCGGGTCACGTCGGACACAAGCGCGTACACCTGCTCCGGAGTGGCGCGCACGACAATAGAGGACTGGAAGGTCAAGGACGTGGTCTGCATAGGCACCATCCTGCCTTCCTCCGACGGAGATCGCAGGGCGGCTCGATCCCCGGCCTCTGCGGTACTCGTCCCACGACCGCCACCCCGCGTTCACGACCGAATACCTGACAAGCACAACCTGCACGGCCGCGTGCGCGCCGGCGTCGGTCGTAACCCGCGCCGCTCTCGCCGAACCATCGCCGGGCGAACTCGTCGACATCCGTGGCGAAATCCTCTCAGGCCGGCACTGACCAGTCCGAACCTTGCCGCCCGTCCCACCGGGGCGGGTTCGCTTCTCTCGCCTTCCTGGTCCGTCCCGAGCCGGGGTGACCCAATTCCCACCGCTCCCATGACCCGACGCTGCAGTGGCGATTCGATGGTCTCGGATCTCACGTGTCGGCTGATTCGCCCGGATAAGCTGAATAACAGGCGAAGAATGGACCGGTGTGGGGCTCGAGGCGCCGATAACGCCGCTGCTCCCAGCCTTTGATCTCTGGAGGAAGCATGACCGAGTCACAGCAGGATCCGAACCAAGAGGAAGGCCAAGAAGGCCCGGCGGACGGCGGCGCGGTCGGCGTCCCGGGCGTTCACGACGGCGGAGCCGACGGCGGAGCCGACGGCGGAGCGGATGGCGGAGCCGACGGCGGTGCTGATGGCGGAGCCGACGGCGGAGCTGATGGCGGAGCTGATGGTGGAGCTGATGGTGGTGCCGGAATAGGCAGCTAGGTGTGAGTACCCCTCGTACCGGCACCCAGGACTCCGGCGTCGAGACCGGGGCCGGAGTCCTGGAAACACGGCTGATCGATATCGGCCGCGAGAAGTTCGCGTGCGAGGTCTGGGGTCGCACACCGTTGCTTACGCGTCGCGCCGGCGACTTCTGCGATCTGTTCTCTGCCGAGGCAGTTGACGAGCTGATCTCGCGCCGTGGACTCCGCACACCCTTTCTCCGCGTGGCCAAGGACGGGGCGACACTTCCCGACTCGTCATTTACCTCTCCCGCCGGCGTGGGCGCCACCATCGCCGACCAGCTCGACGACACGATGCTGTGGCGCAGATTCGCCGACGGTGCCACCCTCGTCCTGCAAGCTTTGCACCGCACATGGGAACCGGTCTCGCAGTTCAGCACCGAGCTGAGCACCGAGCTCGGACATCCGGTCCAGGTCAATGCCTACATCACTCCACCCCAGAACCGAGGATTCGACGACCACTACGACGTCCACGACGTCTTCATCGTGCAGATCGCGGGAACCAAACGGTGGGTGATCCACGACCCGGTCCATCCGGCGCCGCTGCGCCATCAACCCTGGACCGATCACCGCTTCGCCGTCGCCCGAGCCGCGACAACGCCGGCGTGGCTCGACACCCTCCTCGAACCCGGCGATTGTCTTTACCTGCCGCGCGGCTGGATACATGCCGCCCAGACACAAGGTGAGGTCTCCATCCATCTCACTGTCGGCGTCCACAGCTGGACGCGCTATGCCCTGGCCGAACAACTGACCCAGGCCGCGCTGGCCGCACTGGGCGACGATCCCGAGATGCGCCGTACGCTGCCCCTGGGCCTCGATGAGCCCGGTGATGAAATCGACGCTGTCCGTAGGCGTCTGGCTGCCGCCGTAGCCGAGATCGATCCCACGTCCTTGTTCCAGCACCTCCGGCGGGAACAGGGACGTCCGGCGCCGCTGGGGCCACTGGCCCAACTCGCCGCCGTCCGCGATCTTCGCCCCGACACGGCGGTGCGACTTCGCGGTGCGCTGCAAGCACGGCTGGAAGGCTCACACCTGGTCACGCGCGTGGGCCCGTTCCCCGTGCCGGAGAGTGATTTGCCGTGTGTCATGCGCCTCCTCGACGGCGAGACCCACCTGGCGAAGACCCTGGGAATCGACCTGGTCGAACGACTGTTACGCGCGGGGGTCCTCGTCCCTGCGGAACAGTGAGGGTGCGTCATGCCTGCTGTGGAACGCTTTTTCTGTGCAGACGGCGCCCGAAGGCGCGGTGATCCGATGGCAGGCACAGCCCCACGCGGCTTCGTCTGGATTCTCATCGAGTACAGAGGCCGGTGGCCACTCAACGGCTTCGACGGCCTCGGTCTCGAGGCTGCGACCAAGGCCCTTGTGTTTTCCGCGGCGCAGACGGCGCGTGCGCGAATACTGCTGGTGAGGCGCCCGGGCCGGCGTCGCCGCGAAGGGCCCGACCGTTGGGCGGTGCTGCGCCACGAGGATTCCGGTGTCTTTCGTCAGCAGTGGGGAACGTGGAGTCGTGATGAGGATCTGGCGCAGATCGCCACCGCCCTCGGCGTTCCCGGACACCTCGGTGGCCCGTCCGTCCTTCTGGTCTGCACTCATGGTCAGCACGATCCGTGTTGTGCCGTACGTGGACGGCCCGTGGCACGTGCCCTGGCACAGCGCTGGCCGGAGCAGGTGTGGGAATGCACGCACGTAGGCGGGGACAGGTTCGCAGCCAATGTCGTCATCGTGCCCGACGGTGTCTACTACGGCGGTCTCGATGCCGAATCGTCCGTCGTCACGGTCGAAGAACACTTCTCCGGCCGTATCCACTCCGAGCATCTGCGCGGATACACCGATCTGCTCCCGCCTCATCAGGCCGCGGTCGCGGCCACACTCCGACGCTTCGGCCCGGCCGGGCGCAGTGATTACACGATCGCCGAGAGCTTCCGCGACGGTGACCTCTGGCGGATCCGCATCACCGGCCGCTCACCCCACCCGCGGTGTGTCGATGTCGAATTGCAGGCCCATCGCTCCCCACCATGCCAATTGACTTGCCGCGGAGCGGCAATGAATTCGGTCATGGTCTACGAACTCACCTCGATCCGCACAGCTTGAAAGGGACGGACCGGCCGAACGCCGCGTCCCCAACCGCCTTCAAGCCTGTGATGAGTCGCCCCCACCGCGAGATGGCCGCCGCCCGACCTGTCCTCTCGAAGACCGGCTGATCGAGATCGCCCTCGAACTCCCGCGGGAGAAACAGAACCCTGATCACACCACTAGTTGGATTCGGCCACAAAGGAAGAGGCAGTACGCAACACTGAGGGGCAAAATCCGAGAGGGCTGCCATGCCTCCATCGACACCCTTCGGTGCCGTCGCACGAATAGGAATCGCGCTCACCGCGACGGTCCTCGCCGTCACGGCCTGCGCGAGCGTCGATACCACCTCCGCCGTAGAGGATTCGCCGGAGACCACGACCGGCGCTTCCGGCGACATCCCAGATGCCGCAGCACAGATCATGGCCGCACCGGAGTACCGGACCGCCCGCTGGCTCTTCCACATCGTCGATCCCGAGAACGGCGCAGTACTGCTGTCACAACGCCCGGACGAAATGGTGTTCACCGGATCGACAGCCAAAGAATTCACGCTCGGCACCGTGTACGACACGATCGGCCCGGACACCACCCTGACCACCCCGGTGTACGCAACGCAGGCCCCGGTGAACGGAGCCGTGTCAGGCGATCTCGTGCTGGTGGCATCGGGCGATCTCGCGCTCGGCGGTCGCGGAGCGACGGACGGGCGGGTCGACGAAACATTCACCGCCGACACCATCGACCACGTGTACGGCGACCTCGCCCTGAACGCCACGACCGTGCCGGACGATCCGCTCGCCGGGCTCGACGCGCTCGCCCGGCAGGTCACCGACGCCGGCATCACCCGCGTCGACGGTGACGTCGTGATCGACACCCGGATCTGGGACACCTACCAGGGTCAGGAAGGCCCGGTGCCGTCGGTGTTCGTCAACGACAACATCCTCGACATCACCGTCACCGCGGACGGCGACACCGTCACCGCCGAGACCCGGCCCCGAACACAGGCATACGCCGTCGAGTCGACGGTAACCGTCGGTGACGAGGCGTCGCTGACCGTCGACGTGGATCCGGCGAATCCCCGGCGGCTGACCGTGTCCGGCACAATCACCGCCGACTCGTCGCAACTGACCATCTACCGCGTACCCGATGCCGCCGAATGGGCTCGCACACTCTTCACCGAAGCCCTCGACCGCGCGGGGGTGACGGTAGCGGCGCCCGCGGTGGGACCGAACAATGAGGCCGGCCTGCCCGCGCCCGACAGCTATCCCGACAACAGCCGGGTCGCGTCCCTCGAGTCGCCACCGCTGAAGACTTTCGGGTCGATGATCCTCCAGACCAGCTACAACACCGGTGCCAACGCGATGCTGTGCCTGCTCGCAGCGCGTGCCGGCTCTACCAACTGTGAGGACGGGCTCTCCTCGATCCGCTCGGTGATCGACAAATCCGATGTGGACGGCGCCGACGTGATCCTCGTCGACGGACAGGGCGCCGATCCTGCGTCGACGACACCGCGGCAGATGACCGGATGGATGATGTGGGCCAGACAGCAGCCCTGGGGCGACGACCTGATCGCCGGGCAACCGGTGCTCGGGGAGAGCGGCACCCTCGCATCGGTCGGCGCCGACAGCCCCGCGGTGGGTAAGGTCGCCGCGAAGACCGGTACCAGCGCGGCACTCGACCCGGTGACCGGGCGGCTTCTCTACAACGTGCAGAGCCTGGCCGGTTACCTCTTCCGCGACGACGGCACCCCCTTGGTGTTCGCGCTGTCGATGAGCGGCGGGACGTTCGAGGACTTTTCCGCCGGACTGACCCAGGCCGGCGACGACGTCGGAATGGTCGCGGCCGCGTTTGCGGAGAAATTCGCGTCATGACACGGGTGAAGCAGCGCCACGCCGAGAAAATCTCCGGATCCCGGAAGCATCGGCCTGTGATCGGGATTCGACGAGGCGACGCAGCGAGTCCAGAAGGCGAGTCCAGAAATGGGTCAGCGGATTTCTTCGACCACGCTCGTGCCCTTTTCCGGACGTGATTCCCAGGCCCAGCTCTCTTCGAGGCGTATGCGTCCGTCGCAGAGCACCTCGATCCGGCTGTCGCAGACTCCGCTCGCGGCAGTGCCGTCAACACTGAGGTGGACATAGCGGAAGTGCAGACGCTCGCCGTTACGTGTCCCGACGAGGAAACCCCGCACTATCTCTCCGCCGTCGTAATCGGCCCAGATGACAGTGTCGTCCTGGCGGTACCGAAAGCGGGTGGCGCCACTGACCTGCCCGGCGGACGAGTTGCTGACACCTGCGAACATCCGGGCGTCCAGGTCGATAGTGGATGGCGAACGGTGTGCGGCAGCAGCAGTGTCAGTGGTCATCCCGGCACCATAACGAAGACCTGCCAGGGAGTATCCGGAGACTTCACCATGAGGTGAACGCTGCTCCCCCGGTGAGGACAGCGTTCACCTGCGAGCGTCGAGTTGCATGACGGCGTCGCGGTCAGAACCCCATATCCATCCAAGAGAATGTGATTGACACCTCACCGGGATCGCTGCTAGACAAGTGCCCAGCATCCACTGACGGCCGAGGTGACCATGACCGCTGCGAGGCCCTCCTACTCCGGCTATGTCGGCACCCGCATCAACCGGGTCGAAGACCCCCGCCTGCTGACCGGCGCCGGATCGTTCGTCGACGACGTGACGCGCCCCGGGATGTTGCATGCACACTTCGTGCGCAGTCCGATCGCGCGCGGACGCATCACCGGCCTCGACGTCTCCGCGGCGCTCGCACTGGACGGGGTACACGCCGTCTATGTCGCCGCCGACCTCAATCCCGGTGTTCACGAGCAGAAGTACGGGCTCGACGGCCCGTACGTACCGAGCGCGAACTGGCCTCCGCTGGCCGAGGACGAAGTGCGTTTCGTCGGCGATCCGGTCGCGCTGGTCGTGGCCCGCGACCGCTACATCGCCGAGGACGCTGCCGAACTCGTCGAGATCGATTACGAGGTACTGCCGCCGGTCGTCGACTACGTCACCGCAGAGGAGTCCGGCGAACTCGTCCACGCCGACAAACCGG
This sequence comes from Rhodococcus chondri, assembly GCF_036327435.1. Taxonomy (NCBI): domain Bacteria; kingdom Bacillati; phylum Actinomycetota; class Actinomycetes; order Mycobacteriales; family Nocardiaceae; genus Rhodococcus; species Rhodococcus chondri. The sequence continues at coordinate 6,485 of NZ_JAUZMZ010000213.1, forward strand.
GCAACATCGCGGCCGCACTGGGTGGCCCGCCGCCCGAAGAACTCGCGAGAACCTTCGACGAGGCGTCTCACGTCGTCCGGCAAACCATCCACCAGCAGGCGTATATCGCCGTTCCCATGGAAACACGCGGACTGGTCGTCGAATGGTCTTCCTCCGCAAGGGAAATGACCGTATGGGCGTCCACGCAGTCACCGCACGAGCTCCGTGGCTTCTGCGCTCGCCTGCTGGGCCTCGACGAACACCGCGTGCGGGTCACCATGCGCGACACCGGAGGCGGATTCGGACAGAAGGTCGCGCCGCAGCGCGAAGACATCTGCGTCATGCTCGCCGCGACCAAACTCCCGGTCGCGCTGAAGTGGATCGAAGACCGGCAGGAGCACATGATGTCGGCCGGAATGGCACGACAGGAGCACGGCGACGCGCGCTTCGCGTTCGACGACGACGGGAAGATTCTCGCCGCCGCCCTCGATCACGTACAGAACGTGGGTTCGTACCCGGTTCCGTCCCCCCTGACCGCCGGTGCCGTGGTCGGGATGCTGTTCCCCGGCCCCTACCGGGTTCCGGCCGCGACCTTCACCATGAAGTTGCTCTACTCGAACACGGTCGGGCGGGTCGCGTATCGCGGACCGTGGCAGTTCGAGTCCAGGGCGCCGTAGTTGTTGATTAGCGACCCCGTGAGCTGGGGTTTTCGTTTTATTCGAGGTGCTGTCCGGGCCGGTGGAGCGGGCATGGGGACAGGGATTGATCATGGGTGTGTCTTACGCATCCAA
>NZ_JAUZMZ010000214.1:0-7211 GCF_036327435.1 Rhodococcus chondri
GCCCGACCTCGACGACGGCGACGTCGACCGGCGCGTCCGCGAACGCCGCGAACGCCATTGCGGTACCCACCTCGAACTTGCTCATCTTCGGGCCGCCGGCGGCTTCGGACTGCTCGTCGACCATCTGCACGTACGGTTCGATGTCGCGATAGGTGTCGACGTAGGTGCGAGGCGAGATCGGTGCCCCGTCGATGCTGATCCGTTCCGTGGCGAGCTGCAGGTGCGGGCTCGTGGTGCGACCGGTGCGGTGATGCATCCGGGTCAGCAACGCATCGATCATTCGCGTCACCGAGGTCTTGCCGTTCGTGCCGGCGACATGGATCGACGGGTAGTTGCGCTGAGGGGAACCGAGAATGTCCATCAGCGCGGAGATCCGCGTGAGGGACGGCTCGATCGTCGTCTCGGGCCAGCGCTTGTCGAGTTCCGCCTCGACGAGTGTCAGCTCCGCGAGATCGACCGGGGACGGCGCCCCGGGCTTGTCGGTGCTCACGCCTGACCCAGCTCCTTCAGCCGCGCGTTGATGCGGGCGATCTCCTCTTCGGCGATCTGCTTGCGGGCGGTGATCTTCTCGACGACCGGCGCCGGCGCCTTCGCGAGGAACGCCTCGTTCCCGAGCTTGCCGGACGTGCCCGCCAGCTCCTTCTCGGCAGCAACGAGATCCTTACGGAGTCGGGCGATCTCGGCTCCGACATCGACGGTGCCGGAGGTATCCAGTTCGACCGTGACCGTCGCGCGCGACAACCGCACTTCGACCGACGCGGTCGCGGCGAACCCGTCCTCGGGTTCGGTCAGCCGGGCCAGCGACCGCACGGACGGAATCTGTCCGGTGAGGTCGGCAGCGCCGATCTCGGCCATCCGCGCGGCCACCTTCTGAGACGGTTTGAGTCCCTGGTCGCTACGGAACCGGCGGATCTCGGTCACGAGCTTCTGCATGTCCTCGATACGCCGCGCGGCGTCGAGGTCGGCGGGCACCTCACGTGCGGTCGGCCACGACGCGATCACCAGCGACTCACCGCCGCTGAGCACCTTCCACAGTGTTTCGGTGACGAACGGGATCACCGGGTGCAGCATGCGCAGCAGGACGTCGAGGACGACCCCGAGCACAACCTTGGTGTTTCCCGCCTGCGGACCGTTGTCCGCGAGTTGCACCTTGGCGAGCTCGAGATACCAGTCGCACACCTCGTCCCACGCGAAGTGGTACAGCGTCTCGCACGCCTTCGAGAACTCGAACTTCTCGAACGCCTCGTCGACGTCGATGCGAACCTGCTCGAGCCGGTCGAGGATCCACCGGTCGGCGTCGGTCAATTCGGCGCGTACGGGCAGCTCCGCGACAACCGCGCCGTTCATGAGCGCGAACTTGGTGGCGTTGAACAGTTTGTTCGCGAAGTTGCGCGACGACTGGGCATGATCTTCGCCGACCGCGAGGTCACTGCCCGGATTCGCGCCACGCGCGAGGGTGAAGCGCAGCGCGTCGGCGCCGAAGCGGTCGACCCAGTCGAGCGGATCGATGCCGTTGCCGCGCGACTTCGACATCTTCTTGCCGAACTGGTCGCGCACCAGACCGTGCAGGAAAAGGTGCTTGAACGGAACCTTCGGTGAAACTTCCCCGCCGCTTCGCTCGCCCCGGTCGCGCAAGACCTCGTCACCCGCGACATACGTGCCGAACATCATCATCCGGGCGACCCAGAAGAACAGGATGTCGTAGCCGGTGACCAGAACGCTGGTGGGATAGAACTTTTCGAGTTCGGGGGTGTTGTCGGGCCAGCCCATCGTGGAGAACGGCCACAGCCCGGAGGAGAACCACGTGTCGAGCACGTCGGGGTCCTGCTCCCAGCCTTCGGGGGCGGTCTCGTCGGGACCGAAACATGCGACCTCGCCGTCGGGTCCGTACCAGATCGGGATGCGATGGCCCCACCACAGCTGCCGGGAGATGCACCAGTCGTGCATGTTGTCGATCCACGCGAACCAGCGCGGCTCCTGACTGGCCGGGTGGATCACGGTGTCGCCGTTGCGAACCGCGTCGCCGGCAGCCCGGGCGAGGCCGTCGACCTTGACCCACCACTGCATCGACAGACGTGGCTCGATGGTCTCGCCGGAGCGCTCGGAGTGGCCGACGCTGTGGAGATAGGGGCGCTTCTCCGCGACGACACGCCCCTGCTCCGCGAGCTCCTCGCGGATCTTCACGCGTGCTTCGAAGCGGTCCATGCCGTCGAAACGCGTTCCGCTGTCGGCGATCTTGCCGGATTTGTCCATGATGGTGGGCATCGGCAGGTTGTGCCGCAGCCCCATCTCGAAGTCGTTGGGGTCGTGCGCGGGGGTGATCTTCACTGCGCCGGTACCGAATTCGGGGTCGACGTACTCGTCGGCGATGATGGGGATCTGCCGGCCGGTGATCGGATGCTCGAGGGTGGTGCCCAGCAGGTGCCGATAGCGCTCGTCGTCGGGATGCACCGCGACCGCGGTATCACCGAGCATGGTCTCGACGCGGGTGGTCGCGACGATCACGTGCGGCTCGTCATCGCGCAGCGATCCGTAGCGCAGCGACACGAGTTCGCCTTCGACCTCCTCGAACTTGACCTCGATGTCGGAGATCGCCGTCTGCAGTACGGGCGACCAGTTCACCAGGCGCTCGGCCCGGTAGATCAGGCCGTCGTCGTACATGCGCTTGAAGATGGTCTGCACCGCCCGCGACAGGCCGTCGTCCATGGTGAAGCGGTCGCGGGACCAGTCGACACCGTCACCGATGCGCCGCATCTGCCCCTGGATGGTGCCGCCGGACTCGCGCTTCCAATCCCACACCTTGTCGATGAACAGTTCGCGGCCGAAGTCTTCCTTCGTTTTGCCGTCGACCGCCAGCTGCTTCTCGACGACCGTCTGTGTCGCGATACCGGCGTGGTCCATGCCGGGCAGCCACAGCACCTCGAAACCCTGCATGCGCTTGCGGCGGGTCAGCGCATCCATCAGGGTGTGGTCGAGCGCGTGCCCCATGTGGAGGCTGCCGGTCACGTTCGGCGGCGGCAGCACGATGGAGTAGCCGGGCTTGTCGCTGGTCGGATCGGCGCGGAAGTACCCGGCATCTACCCAGCCCTGATAAAGCTCGGCCTCGACAGCGCTGGGGTCCCAGCTCTTGGGGAGGGCATCGGCGGGATTCTGCGGGTTCTCTGGCGCACTGGTCACCACGCAATCGTAAGCGGCTCCCCCAAATCGCCAGGACACCGCCCGCTCAGCCCAGCACCTCCGGTAGTGGCATCGACCGCCCCAGGACGTGTTCGGACAGGAATGCCTCGACTGTTCGGTACCAGACCTCGGCGTGCTGCGGGGTCAGGATCCAGTGGTTCTCCGACGGGAAGTACAGAAAGCGGTGAACGGTGTTGCCGTCGTCCTCGGCGGGCAGACCGGACTCGTTGAGCAGCTCGTACCACAGCCGCAGCCCTTCACCGATCGGCACGCGGTAGTCCTTGTCGCCGTGGATGACCAGCATCGGCGTGACGATGCGCGCGACATACAGGTGCGGCGAGTTGTCCACCGCCATTTCCGGTGTCATCTCGCGTTGCCAGTACCAGGCGACGTCGGTGGTCGGTGCGAATTGGTCGAGTGCCCACAGGCTCGCGTGGGTAACGATCGCGCGGAAGCGGTCGGTGTGGCCCGCGATCCAATTGGCCATGTATCCACCGAACGAGCCGCCCATCACCGCGGTGCGGTCGGCGTCGATGTCGGGTCGTGCGACGGTCGCGTCGGTGATCGTCATCAGGTCGGTGTAGGGCTCCGCGCCCCAACGACCCCACCCGCGCCGCACGAAGTCGTCACCGTACCCGGTCGACAGCGCCGGATCGGGCAACAACACCGCATATCCGCGGGCTACGAGCAGCCACGGATTCCACCGCCACGACCACGTGTTCCAACTGCTCAGCGGTCCACCGTGCACCCAGAGCAGCAGCGGTACGGGTGTGTCCGCGGAGGCGGTGTACGGGAGGGTGAGCCAGCCCCGTAGCGGCGTACCGTCGGCGGCCGTCGTGTCGATCTCGGTGAGCCGACCGGGAAGCTCGGGCGGTGCGGAGGGTGCCCGTAGCGCCGTGACGCGGCCGGTGTCCTCACCGGTCATGCCGATCCGCACCGGGTGCGCAGGCATGGCGTACGACGCGCGCAATGCATAGAGGGACGCGCCGTCGGGTGCGACACGGACGTCGGTGTACGCAGCGTCGTCGCTGGTCACCGCTTCGGCAGCGGCGTCACCGAGCCGCAGCCGGAAGATCGGTGCGCGACCGCGGTCGTCGGCGGTGACCACGAGACCCGCATTGTCGGGCAGCCAGGCGACCGACGTGGGCCGGCGGTCCCAGTCCGGCGCTTCGATGCTGGTGGTGCCCGCCGCGACGTCGAGGACCCGCACCGTCACGCGGGGCGGGGTCTCCGGGTCGCCGACGGATTCGTGCAGATAGGCGACTCGGGTGCCGTCCGGAGAGATCGCCGGGTGGGACACATCACCTGTCTCGTCGTCGACGAGCGGTACGCGCAGTCCCGTGTGGAGATCGATGCGCACGAGCGTGATGCGGCGGGACGCGAGGGGTGCGGGGACGGTCCAGGTGGACGCGGCAAACGATCCGTCTGCCGCGACGTCGAGTTCCGCGTCCCGCAAGGCACCCCGGAGTCCCGGCGTCAGATCCTTCAGTGCGCCGTCGGCACCCACGTCGAGCAGATGCGGCTGGTCGGGTCCGAGGTCGTGGTCCCAGTAGCGGATCGGGTATCCCGTGTGCAGGATCGCGGACACCGACCGGTCCTTCCGCGCGTCACGGATGCGCTCGTCGTCGCTGTCGCTGTGGCCGAGCACCGCTGCCGTGACGACCGTGCGCGGGGCCGCAGCGGCGGTGTGCACCGTCGCGATGCCGCCCTTACGGGTCGCGAGTTGTTCGGCTTCACCGCCCGCCGCCGGTAGCCGCCACAGCGCTACGGGCGCATCGTCCTCGCCGCGCGCAGCGGTGAACAGCAGATCACCCGTCGCGGTGAAGGTCGGGTTCGACTCGCCCTTGTCCCCATGGGTGAGCCTGCGCGCGGGTGCCTCGCCCGTCGGGTCGATCTCCCACAGCGCCTCGACGTAGCGGGTCTTCTTGTCGTCCGGAACCGCTTGGGCCACCACTACGCGATTGCCGTCCGGGGACAGCGCCAGGGTGGTGACGCGTGGCAGTGCCAGGTAGAGGTCGAGATCGTCGAACGCCGTCATAGGAAGAACAGTAGTGACGCTGCACCGGCCATCTGCGTAGGCGTGGCGGGTCGGTTGTTAGCCTGATCGTCCGGCAACAGTTTCGGAATTTTTCGTCTCCCCACATCGAATGGAGAACGCACAGTGGTCGATCTCGCATACGTCATTGCCGGTTCGGAAGCGACCGGCGGCGCCGGCCTGCAGGTCGACCTCAAGACGTTCCAGCAGCTCGGGGTGTACGGCGTCGGCACCACCACGTGCATCGTGTCGTTCGATCCGAAGAACAACTGGGCCCACCGATTCGTGCCGATCGCGCCGGAGGTGATCGCCGACCAGATGGAGGCCGCGACCGCCGCCCACGACCTCGATGTCGTCAAGATCGGGATGCTCGGCACACCGGCAACGATCGACGTGGTCGCCGACAGTCTTTCCAAGCAGAGCTGGCGGCACGTGGTCCTCGACCCCGTGCTGATCTGCAAGGGTCAGGAAGCCGGCGCCGCCCTCGACACCGACAACGCGCTGCGCACGCAAATCCTGCCGCACGCGACCGTGGTCACGCCGAATCTGTTCGAGGCGCGCACCCTGTCGGGTATGGACAGCATCGGCTCCGTCGACGACCTGGTCGAGGCCGCGCGCCGCATCCACGACCTGGGCCCGAAGTACGTCGTCGCGAAGGGCGGGGTCGAACTCGCGGGCGACGACGCGGTCGATGTGCTGTTCGACGGCACGGACGTCACCCTCCTCACCGCTCCGAAGATCGGCAACGAGCGCGTGTCGGGTGCGGGCTGCACGCTGGCCGCGGCCATCACGGCCGAGCTCGCGAAGGGCACCGTGCCCGCTGCGGCCGTGGCGATCGCGAAGGATTTCGTGACCAACGGCATCAAGGGCCGGGTGTCGGCGCACACCCCGTTCGACACCGTCTGGCAGGGTGCTTGATCCGAGAAGGACGATGAAAGTGCGTGCCGCACCGCTTGTCTGCCGCGCCGCGCCGACACGATGACGTCAGCGAGGCTGCCGCCACATCGACCAGAGCGTCGGTCCACCGTTCGGTACGACGATCTCGCCGGTCACCTCGAACCCGAACCTCTGGTAGTACGGGATGTTCGCTTCTTTGCTCGATTCGAGATAGGCGGGCGCGTGTTCCGCGTCCACGCGGTCGAGTCGTGAGGTCAGCAGCGACTTTCCGTATCCGGCACCGCGCGCGTCAGCGGATGTCCCGAGCGTGGACAGATACCAGTGCGGTTCCTCCGGATGGGACGCGTCGAGCAGGTCGTCGACCTGCCGCCCCACTGCGATGTTCCGGCCGAGCGCGGCGAGGAATCCGGGCAGCAGCCGCAGCGTGGTCCACCTCCCGGGGCGCCACTCCCCTGGTGGCGCCCACATGGCCACACCTCCGGCACGTCCGTTCGCTTCGGCGATCTCGGTGGCACCCAGCGGCACCATGTGATGGCGGGCGTCGGCCGCGAAGAAGCGCGCCAGTCTGCGGAGGCGGTGCTCTTCGGGAACCATCCAGGTGAAGACCGGGTCGTCGAGGAAGGCATCTGCGAGCACCTCGGCGAGCGCCGGAACGTCTCTGCCGATTGCGGTCCTCACTGTGACAGTCATATCCGCAGCCTACGACGGCGAAATTTTACTTCGCTGTCACGCAAGCACGCTGCTCGACGGCATCTCGAGCGACCCGGCGGCCGTCGACAGGTCGCGCGAACGCAGCAGCCGGCCTCAGGCGCGGGGTACCCGGACGATGTCACCCGGGCGAATCACATTCGGATCGGGGATCGTGTGCGGGTTGGCCGCAGCGAGGCGATGATACAAATTGCCCGACCCGTAGTGCTGCGTCGATATTGCCCAGAGCGTCTCACCGGACTTCACCACGTGCTCCAGGTAATTTTGAGGCTCTCTTGTCATGAATGTGGATGGGTGCCCATGTGGTACGGGAGGTCAAGGGTGACGGGTCCGCAGGTGAGCATGACCATCGCGAGTGCGTTCTCGGCGCTGTGGAATCCGTAGGCCCGGCGGA
>NZ_JAUZMZ010000215.1:0-7048 GCF_036327435.1 Rhodococcus chondri
CAGTCGAACATCGCCCGGGCCTGCCGACGACTGGCCGCCAACCCTGACCACGCGGTCGACCTGGTCCTGAACGCATGAAACTGCAGGTCACAGCCCCGGAAGTCAACAACTACGGCACCCTGGGTACATACTGCGCCGAGGTCAGGAGTTGTCGTGCCCAAGTTGGAGTTCAAGCGCAAGTCCGAGCTTTCCCGCAAGGAAGTGTCCGACCGGCTCATCGCGCTCGGACGGGCCCTGGCGAGCGGCCCCGAGGTGGAACTGGGCTCGGGCGGTGACTCGCTCGAAATCGTCGTCGCCGACCGGCTCCGGTGGGAGCTCGAGATCGAGGTCGACGGAGACGAGATCGAGATCGAGATCGAGATCGGCTGGCGCGACGGCCCATCCGACGACGCGTCGGCCGAGGAGCAAGCGGAATCGGTGACTCCGTCTCCGGTCCGCACGGTGCGTCGTGGCCGGCCGCGCAAGACCAGCGCCCCGTGAGCGGGGCGCCGCGCGGGCGAATTCGCTACCCGGCGGGCGGGAGCGCGGTGCGCGCGGCCCACGGCGAGTCCGATTCGGTGATCTGCCGACGGGCCGCCTTCTCGACCAGCAGCGGTACGAAGTCACGGACCTTCCCGTGCACGAAACGCTGGTGGATAATCCGCACGGTGGTTTCGATGTCCCCGGCTGGGACGGTGGGGTAGCGGGTGCTCAGGCGGGCGATGACCTGTTCGATCTGCAACATTTCGTCATCTCCGCGCATTCCATTATCGTCTGTCCCGGAATTCGGACAGGTCAACACCCGAAACGGCAACGATACGCGGTGCGGTCACCCTCTGGTAACGGCGCTGTGTGGGCTCACCTCGTGTGGGCTCACGTCGGGGTGATCGGTGCGAACGGCCGGATCTCGTCGCCACCGGGCCCAACCCTCCCTGCCGAGGATTCCGGCACTTCGTTCCACGCGCCTTCGAGGTCCCGCAGGGGCTCGGACACCACGAAGCGGGTATCGCCGCCCAGCTCCTGCAGGGCCTCGACCTCGGGATGGAGCGCGCGCAGCGTCGCGATCTCGGTGGAGAAGAACAGCGACCGAGAGTGTCGTTCGCTGGAATACCGGAATACCCACAGGGATTCGCCGTCGGTGGTCGCGACGGTCATCTGCACGGGATTTTCCACCCCGTGCGTGCGGCCCACCTCTTCGACGAGGCCGACCGCACGGGCCACGGCAGCGAAGGGATCGTCGACAAGACCGAATGTCAGGGCGAGGTAGAACAACATTTCGGAGTCCGTCGAGCCCTCCATGTCGAGAAACAAGGCCGGGTCGACGGCCAGTAGCAACTCGCGCCTCATCTCGTGGAAGCCGTGTAGGACACCGTTGTGCATCCACAGCCATCGCCCGTGCCGGAAGGGGTGGCAGTTGCTGCGCTGGACCGGCGTTCCGGTCGAGGTCCGCACGTGTGCCAGCAACATCGGTGTTCGGACCTGACGGGCGATTTCCCGCAGGTTCTCGTCGTTCCAGGCCGGTTCGATGCTCTTGTACACCGCCGGTTCGGTGCCTTCGCCGTACCAGCCGACACCGAAGCCGTCACCGTTGGTGGTCTCCTCACCGAGCCGTGAGTGCAGACTCTGATCGATCAGTGAGTGTTCGGGTCGGAACAACAGGTCCGCGGCGAGGATCGGCTCACCCGAATACGCCATCCACCGGCACATGAATCAATTCAAGCAGACCGGCACCGACTCCGACAGTCCCACTTGGGAACAGAACCTCCACACTGTGCAGAGAGCACCGTCTTGTCGGGCGTCACGGATTGTACTTATGAGTCGAGTCCCGCATGGTCACCGCTGCGCGCGACCCCGTCGACAGATCCCGCCACCGCACGAGCACCTTGTGCACATTCTCGGCGCCGTGCAGCGGGTCAGGGGGTGCGGGCAGGTCGGTGGGATAGATGAGAAACGGAGTACTCTGCGGTCCACCCATTCCGCCGTGCGAGCCGACCTGCTCCTCGAACGCCGCTACTTCGTCGGTCTCGGGCCAATACCTGCCACCGACCATGATGTCGGCAACGTTGTCGAAGGTGTCGGTGCGTCGCACTTTCGCCAGGGCGTCGGGGCCCATCACTGCGAGCGGGTTCTGGCCGGTGACCTCGCCGGTCGCTACATCGACCTGGCCGTGGGGGCCGAGCACCACGGAGCCGCCCGGGGCGGAAACGAGCAGGAAGCCGACCCCGGGATGCTCGCGCAACCCGGTCAGCAGTCCGGGGTGGGTGGCTTCGATGGCGTTGACGTCGGCGCGTCCGGGCAGGTCCGGAAAGTAGACCAGACCGAGGTTTCCGGAGCCGAGCACGATCGGCTCGCCTGCAGAGGTGTGGGCCTCCTCGGCGGCGGTCGGCGAGTGCACGCTGGCCGCGGCGTATCCGCGCCCCTCCGCCCCGGGCTGTCCGGAGACGTCGGATGCGCGTTCGTACCAATGACGCTTCACCGCGGCCGGTTCGCGCTGCGCACCCAGCCGGATAACCAACTGCCCCAGGGTCTCCCCGTAGCGTTGCAGGAAGGTCGCGCCCTGGCTTTGCCCGTGGTCGGACAGCACGACAACACGGTAGGGCCTGTCGGCCTGCTCCACCACGGCGAGCAGCATCTCCACGACGTCGTCGAGTTTGCTCAGCACCGCGAGAGTCTCGGGCCGGGAAATGCCGGAGTGGTGCGACACCTCGTCATAGCCGATCAGGTCGACGTAGACGATGCTGCGCCCCTTGATCAGATCCCCGACGACCGCGGCGGCGGCGACGTCGGTGGCGAGCACGGTCGCGAACACCCGCACCAGCGGATAGACCCCGCCCCGGCGCACCCGCGGCCGGATGTCCTTTCGCTTCTGCCGCAGTGACTGGCGTAGTTCTCGTTGCAGTTCCGCGATCATCCGAATGAATGTGCGCAGCGCACTTGCCGGGTCGGCGAAATAGGCGCTGTAGCCGGCACCGCCTCCGAGGCGGGCACCACGCATGCGACTGACAACGAGTACGTTGTCGTGCGCGCCGCCGGTGAACAGATTTCCGCGGCTCGTACCGTCGTGCGCCAGCAGACCGGGGATGTCGGTTCGTTCGAGTTCGCGCTGCTCATTGTCGGCCGGGTTGCTGAACACCGAGATGTGCTCGGTCGTCTTGTCGTACCAGCGGAACGCCGGCACATTGTGGTTGGAGCCGTGTAGCACGCCCAGTTGGGTCGCACCCGTCTGACTGCTCCAGTCGGTGTGCCACGGCGTCAGCCGGTGGGTCTCGCGCACCAACTTTGCCAACCCCGGCGTGACGCCGTCGGCGATCGCGCGACGCAGCACGTCGTAACCGAGGCCGTCGATCTGAATGCACAACAACCCCGGGGACGCGTCCACGAGCGCGGCGTTGCGGCGCAACCGGAACCGCTGTCGACGCACTTGCATCAGCCGGTACGCGGTATCGGAACGGGATGCAATTGCCCCCGAGACCACAGAGGTGAACAGCGCGAGCAGCGACGCGAGAAGAACGGCATCACGCGGTCGGTCCACTGACGCGACCGGTACCAAGTACAACGTCAGCAGCATGATTGCACCGCCGGCAAGGAATACCCCGGCGAACAACAGCACGGGGCCGATCCAAGACATGAGCCGCATCATCACCGGCCACAGCGCGGCGTTGAGCAGGCCGAACACCAACGCGAGCACCAGCGCGGCGGGGAGCGTCGGTAGCGGGACGAAGCTCGACCGGTCCAGGGTGACGCCACCGAGGATGCGATCGAGCACGATGATCGCGAGCGCCGAAGACCCCCAAATCACGAGGAACTCGACGAATACCCGCACCACGCCGCTCACCGTGCGCATCGCATTACCTTTCGTCATCTGGAATCGTAAGGCTCGTGAGGGCAACACAGGGTTCGGATGCCGCCGTATCCGGTGTGCGCTGGCTCGGACATGCCAGCGCGCTGATCATGGACCGCGGGACGGTTGTCCTGACCGATCCGGTGTTGACCAACCGCGTCGCGCACTTACGCCGCCGCCGAGGACCCACCCCGATCGGGCCGCACGTGCGCAATCCGGACGCCGTCCTGCTCTCGCATCTGCACGCCGACCATGCCCATCTTCCGTCACTACGGCTGCTCGATCCGGACGTTCCGATCGTGGCGCCATGGCGGGCAATCGACGGCCTGCCCGCGCTGCGCAGGTTCGCCGACCGCCTGGTGCTGCTGCGGCCCGGCGACGAGACCAGGATCGGCAAAGTCACCGTGCGTGCCGTGCCCGCCCAACATGACGGCCGGCGCTGGCGGCGCGGCCCGGAGCTCGCGCCGGCGGTCGGGTACGTCGTCGAGGGGGACCGGCGGACCTACTTTGCCGGCGACACCGACCTGTACCCGGACCTCGCCGACCAAGTCGGCCCGGTGGATCTCGCGTTGCTACCCGTCGGGGGCTGGGGCCCAACTCTCGGCAACGGTCACCTGGACCCGTCCCGGGCCGCGGTCGCCGCGCGTTTGGTCGAGGCCGGCCTGGCGGTGCCGATCCACTACGGCACGCTGTGGCCGATCGGCCTCGACGCTGTGCGCCCCCGGTTGTTCTTTTCTCCCGGCGCGGAATTCGTGCACCACGCCAAGCAGGTCGGGGTCGTTGCAGTGGAATTGCACCCGGGCGACGAACTCGGCGAACCGGACACCGGTCCCGAGGCGCCGGGAACCAACTACGTATGAACTCACTTACGCTCGGCTCGAGTCAGCAATCGGATCCTGGGCGAGGATCCCAACGACGGGAATCTCCCTGACCATCGCTGTTCTCGCCGTATTCTGCGCACAGCTCCGGTCCGACGGCGGCGCCCCGCTCGCGGAAGTTGTCGGTTCCGTTGGCAAGTCCCATTTCCGGGCATGAGACAAGAACGCAGGCGCAGACTGAATGCATGGTGTCGTCACGGACCGAGCACGAAGACGAACGCGAAGACAGGTACGAGGTGGGGCTCGGATTCGCCCTCCCGAAACTGCAGGAATTGCTTCCTACCGCGGGGCAGATCGAGCAGGACGAAACGATTCAGGAAAGCGTCTTTTACGATACCGCCGAACGCGACCTGCAGCGCCAGCACCTGACGTTGCAGCGCCGGACGGGAGACATCGATACCGGATGGCAGTTGACGGTGCCTGCCGACAAGACCCCCACCGAGATCGTTGTGCCATCGAGCGACGGGGACGCGGTGCCCGACGAGTTGGCGAGTTGGGTGGCGGGCGTGGCACTGGGCAACCCGATGCATCCGGTGACCACCCTGACGACCGTGCGGCACACATACCTTCTCCTCGACGCCGACGCGTGTCTGCTGGCGAAGATCACGGACGACGTGGTGCACGGCACCGTCGCCGGTGATGGAGCTTTGGCTACCGAGTGGCGGGAGGTCACGGTCGCACTCGGTGAAGCCGGTGGCAAGAAAATGCGCAGGGCGATAGGTAGAAGCCTCACCCGTGGTGGCGGCCGGCCGTTGCAGTACCCATCGAAGCTGGCGCGTGCGCTTGCCGACCGTCACCGCGGGGGCGAGGGCCGCGCTGACGGTAAGCGGGACCCCGGTGGCACGGACCCCAGCACCTCACCGACAGTCCGGGTGGTCACCGACTATCTGGAGGCGCAGGTTCAGGCGATCGTCGCCGGTGATGTCTGGTTACGCCGGGGCCTGGACGCCGTCCACCCCACCCGGGTCGGCATTCGGCGCTTCCGCAGCACTCTACGGGTGTTCGAGAAGGTGCTGGAACCGGCGGCGCGAACGACGCTCGACGCGGAGTTGTCCTGGTACGCAGGGTTACTCGGCGAGGTGCGGGACCGGCAAGTGCAGCGGGCACGATTCACGCGCGCGGTCGCTGCCCTGCCGAGTGAGCTGGTGATGGGTCCGGTCGCCGCGCGCATCGAGGAGGATCTGCTCGCCGAACAACTCCATCACCTGACCGACGTGCGGACGGTCCTCGACGGGGAGCGCTACCGGGCGTTGCTGGCCACGTTGGCGCAGTGGCGCACGGCGCCACCCTTTACCGACGATGCCGCGGCCGATCCCGGGGTAATCCGCACGGCGCTGCGGCGGGCCGAGCGGAAAGCGTTGAAAAGGGTGGCGGCCGCTGCGAAGGGCGCCGATGAGGAGGCGCTGCACCGGGCGCGAAAGGCAGCCAAGCGTGCGCGCTACGCCGCCGAGCTTGCAGAACCCGTCCTCGGGAAGAAGGCGAAGAAGAAGGTGGCCCGGTACAAGAAGATGCAGGAGGTGCTCGGCGAGCACCAGGACAGCGTCGTGGCCTCCGGCATCCTGCGCAGACTCGGTGCCCGTGCCGGGACCACGCCCGGGGAAAACGGTTTCACCTTCGGTCTGCTGTACGGGCTCGAGCTGCAGGCGGTCCGGCAGGCCCGCATGGACGCTGCCCGGCTGATGTGAGTCGAGGCGGACGCACCGGCACACCGTCGGCGGATTCGCGACAAACGGTCCCGCGGATGGGACAATTGTCGGTACGGGAGAGTGTGAGAAATGTTCGTCCTGGTCCGGCACGCGCACGCAGGCGACAAGAGCAAGTGGCCCGGCCGTGATATCGACCGCACGCTGAGTACTTTCGGGTACCGGCAGGCCCGCGGCCTCGTCGCCACGCTGGAGCAATTCGAACTGCGGGCACTCTTCTCGAGTCCCGCCATTCGCTGCCGTGAGACCCTGTTACCGCTGGCCGCGGCGCGGGGGCTGCGCATCGACGACGATCGGCTGCTGGCACCGGACGCATCGCCCAGCGAACTGTTCGCGGAGCTGGAGGGCTCGAGCGCCGACGGTGCCCTCTTCTGTACTCATGGGGAGGTTCTCGACGCCTTGGCCGAGTTTGCGCGGCTGCGAGGATGGACGTGCATGACCCCGGTGGCGATGACGCCGAAGGGCGGTGCCTGGATCGTCGACCGCGGCGCTGTCTCGGCGCTGACATTGCGTTACTTGCCGCCCGTTTCCACCGGCTGATCAACGATGCTCGAACGGTCCTGCCGCCCTATTGAGGTTTTCTCAATAGCGACCTGCATGCTCGAATTGCGTCAGGACAAGCGCTGCTTGGGTGATGGAGCCGATTC
>NZ_JAUZMZ010000216.1:0-6940 GCF_036327435.1 Rhodococcus chondri
ACCCTCTCCGAGGGGTCTACCTCGAACAAGCCGTCGGTACCGAGATCGTCACGCACACCCCATGATCTCCCACACGCGGTAACACACCGGGCACCCTGCCCGGCGTGTTACCGACCCATGCTCCTAGGTGGCCGGCAGGTCGCGCACGTAGCGTCCGGGGGCGGCCTCGAGCGGTGGATATCGATCGTTGCCGAGCCGGGTGGGTGCGGCGATCTCCGGTCCGGACCGTTCGATGATCCAGTCCGCCCACGCCTGCCACCAGCTCCCCGACTTCTTCGTCGCCCCCGCGAGCCAGGCCTCGGGATCCGGCCCCAGCTCACCGCCCTCCCAGTAGTGCGCCTTCGGGTTACCGGGCGGGTTGACCAGGCTGGCGATGTGACCGGAGAAACTGAGCACGAACGTGCTCTCCCCACCGAGCAACCCGGTGGTGCGGTAACACGCCTTCCATCCCGTCAGATGGTCGGCGACAGCACCGGAGACGAAGGTCGGCACGGTGATGGCCCGAAGGTCGACGGGAGTATTGAGCACCGTCATCGCGCCGGGGGTGACCAACAGGTTGTCACCGAAGATGTCGAGAAACTGTCCGTGCAGGGCGCCGGGCAGGTTGGTGCCGTCGGCGTTCCAGGCGAGGATGTCGAACGCCGGCGGGTTGCGGCCCAGCAGGTAGTTGTTGACCACATAGTTGAACACCAGATCGTTCGGGCGCATCCAGGTGAACGCCGAACCCATATCGCGCGCACTGATGACGCCTCGGCGGCGGGAGCGGCCCTTGGCGAACCGCACCAGGCTCGGCCGGGAGAACGCGCCGAGCAGCGCGGGGTCGTCGAAGTCGAGCATCGTCACCGCGTACGACATGCTGTGGACCCGACCGTCTCCGCGCGCCGCGAGGTAGTTGAGCACCGTGGTGGCGATGATGCCACCTGCGCAGAATCCGATGACGTTGACATCGTCGCTGCCGGTGACGTCGCGGATCTCGTCGATCGCCGCAAGCACCCGGCGCCCGTAGGTGTCGAGGTCCCAGTGCCCCTGGTCCGCACTCGGGTTGCGCCACGAGAGCATGAACGTCTGCACGCCGCGGCCGACGGTGTACTCGACGAAGCTGCGTCCCGGCCGCAGGTCCAGGAAGTAGAACCGGCCGATCGGTGGGGGCACCACCAGCACCGGCCGACTGCGCACCGCCTCGGTGCTCGGCGCGTACTGCAGTAACTCGGCCACCTCGTCGCGGGAGATCACCGCTCCGGCGGTCACCGCCAGATCGGTGCCGACGGTGAACGCGTCCCGGTCGACCATCGACGGCTGGGCGCGGTTGCGCACCAGGTCGGAGGCGAGGTTGCGGGTGCCACGGAGCAGGCTCAAGCCGGCGGTGTCGAAGGCCTCCTTGAGCGCGGCCGGATTGGTGACCAGGTAATTCGTCGGCGCGAACGCGGCGGTGACGATGTCGGCCGCGAACTTCGCTTCGGCGGCCCGGCGGGGGTCGACCGCCCGGCCCAGGTCCTCGACCACGCCGTCGACGGCCTGCACCGTCGCCAGGTAGCTCTGTTCGAGGCGGTGATAGACCGGATGCCGGCTCCACGCCGGATCGGCGAAACGCCGGTCCCCTTTCGCCGGTTCGACCGGCGACCGGCCCACGGCGATCTTCGTCAGCTCCCGCCCGAGTCGGGCACCGCGCCGGGCCACCGCCTGCCCGTGTCCGAACGCCTCGACCAGGGCTCCCATCGCGGTGCGGATCCGAAAGACCGATGCGTCCTCACCGCCGCCGACCGATTCCTCGACCTCGTCGAAATCGACGGGCTGCGCCTCGCTCATCACTCACCTCCACCCCTCCGACCGTCCCGAGGGCACCACGGCCCGGACTTTCACGCCTTCGTCTCCTGATGCCGCAGCCGGAGCGGCATTGTGACTTACGTCACTGTAGCGCCGACCCCGGTACGGGCAGGCCCGGAATCACACGACTCGACAGGCGCACGGCGAGGGAGTCACTCCGGTGCGCAGAATTGTCGCCGGTAGGTCGTCGGGGAGGTGGCGAACGCAGTCGCGAAGTTTGCCGCATGGTGACACTGCTCCCGAATCCGCATTGCCGGGCGATCGTCTCGATCGGCAGATCGGTGGATTCGAGCAGCACCCGCGCGCGATCGAGGCGTTGCCGCAGAATCCACTGCGCGGGGCTCGTCCCGGTGGCGAGCTTGAAGTTCCGGACGAAGCTGCGTCTGCTCATGCACGCGTGCTCGGCCAGTTTCTCGACGGTCAGCCGCTCGTCGAGGTGCTCGAGCGACCATTCGAGGACCGCGCCGATCGGGTTGCCCGTCCCCGTTGTCGGCATCGGCTGGCGGGTGTACTGGGCTTGTCCCCCGTCGCGATGCGGCGCGACGACGAGTCTGCGGGCGACATCGTTGGCGACCTCGGCGCCGAGCCGATCGCGGACCACGTGCAGGCACGCATCGATGGCCGAGGCGGTTCCTGCGGAGGTCAACACGTCACCGTGGTCGACGTACAGCACCAGCGAATCGAGTGAGATGTCGGCGTGTCGTTGCCGGAGCGCGTCCATGGCTGCCCAGTGGGTCACCGCCGAGCGGCCGGCGAGGAGACCGGCGTCCGCGACGGCGATGGCACCGAGACAGAGACCGACGATCGTGGCGCCCCGGTCGTGTGCGTCGACGAGGAGCGTGCGAAGCGGATCGTCCAGGGGCGGGAAGTGTTCCGGCCAGGAGGGAATGATGAGCATGTCCGCCGCCGAGGCCGCTTCCGGTCCGTCCAGATCGCTGATGCGGTACCCCTCGGCGACGGTGACCGCCTCACCGGTGAGGCTCCACACGGTGGTGGACCAGTCGCTCTGCGCGCGAACGCGGGCGATCTCGCCGAAGACCAGCTGCGGAGCGGCGAGGTGGAACATCGGGACGCCGTCGAAGGCATAGACAGCGATGCGCATGAAGTGGCTCGATTCCATCGGAAGTGGGCGTATGTGCCACTGTCCAGGATATCCAGCCCAGGGCAGTATCGAACAGGACCGGACACGGTTCGCCCCGCGAGCCGTCTCGCCGAATCCGCCGAGGAGAACCACACCGTGACCGCACCCCGCCGAGCTCTCGTCCTTGTCGACGTCCAGAACCAGTATTTCGAGGGACCACTGGCGATCCAATACCCGCCCCGCGACCAGAGCCTGCGAAACATCGTGCGCCTCATCGATCATGCCGACGCGACCGACATGCCGGTAGTGGTGGTCCAGCACACCCTCCCCCAAGAGGCGCCCCTATTCGCCGACGGATCCCACACCTGGGAATTGCACCCCGACGTAGCCGCCAGGATCCAGCCTTCGTGGAAGCTGGTCCGGAAGAACGTGGGCAGCGCCTTCGGCGGTACGGATGTGGCGCAATGGCTGCGCGAGCAGAACGTCGACACCATCACCTTGGCCGGGTACATGACCAACAATTGCAATCTGGCCACCGCCGCCGATGCCGAAGTACGCGGGCTGGCAGCCGAAGTGATCTCCGACGCGACCGGCGCGATCCACATCGCCAACGCCGCAGGCAAGGCGTCCGCCGAACAGGTCCACAACACTCTGATGGCGATCTTCAACTCGAACTTCGCCGCCGTGGCCACCGCCGACGACTGGATCGACGCGAACACCGCGGGCGCCGCACTCGAGAAGGACAACCTGGTCACCTCCGCGGTAGAAGGGCAAGCCGCCTTCGGAGCCTGACCATTCCGGGAGCGGAAGAGGAGGCAGGACAGCCGGTCCGGTGGTGCGCCAGGTCGACGCGCGGCGAGGCGACCTCTCTCAGGATCGTCCTTCGTGGCCGATCCTGCGATCCCGGATCCAGGCCATCGCCGCACCCGCCGCGAGCACAGCAGCGACGGATATCGCCACCGCCACTGCTGTCCACGGCTGCGGGGCCCATTCCGCGGCGTCTGCGGTGAGCGGGGTATACGACGTCCATCCGAACTGCGCGACGAGCGGCAGCGTCATCACCGCCGGAAACAGCAGTGACGCGGCGGTCACGGCCGCGGTCGAGGGCAGAGCCGCAGCGATCGCGTAACCGGCTGCCGCCGGCAGAAGCATCAGTGTCGCGGCGAAATGCACGTTGTCCCACGGCGATGCCGCGAAGATCGCCGAGGCCGTGACCAGCGCCAGTACGCCCACACCTGCCACGGGCTTCGCGACCCTCAGGCCCAGCCATGCACCGCCAGCCGCAAGCAGAACCGGAAGCGCCACGCTCGGCCACCCCGAAGGGATCCACGACGGAGCGGTTCCGATGGCGACCGCCGCCGCGAACGCCGCCAGAAGAACCCTCCCCTGGCTGCCGCGCAGCCACAGGGCCGCACCGATCACCAGCGGACCAAGCACCATGCCCCACCACCATCGCCCGTTCCCGCCCGTCTCCGAATCGAGCGACCACACCGCCTCGCGCAACGACCAGGACAATGCGACCGCGGCGACCGGCAGACCGAGCCCGACGAGCAACTCCCGAAGGGTTCCGGGTGGCTCGTCGAGCACCTCGGCTCGATCCACCCCCAGCAACAGGATGGCAGCTGCCGCCGCGACGGAGATCACCGCCAATACGAGCCATACCGCGTTGGCCGGCTGCACGGCCGCCTCGACATACACCGCGGTCCCCGGCGACGCGGAGGCGAACTGCCGATACTCGGCGATCGGGTCGGCGGTCGAAACCGCGGCGACGACGCTGCCCGCGATCACCGTGTGCAGGGCTCTGCAGGGCGCGTCGAGGCAGAACACCACCAGGGTGCCGAACAGCACACCCGCACCGGCGGCGGAGAGGTACATGTCCCACCGCCACGCTCCCGCCAGCGCGACAACACCTACCAGCACAGCCCCGACGAGGGACGCGACGACCGCACCGGTGCGGTGGCGCAGCCACAGGGCTGTCAGTGCCGCGATGACCGCTCCCGCACCGGACACGGCGATGTCGGAGGTAAGTCCCGGCCCCTGGCCGAACTCCGGATCGTGCGGGTAGGTATCGACACTCGGGGCAGCCAGCACCAGCGCCGCGGTGAAGCTGCCCACGGCCACAAACAGGTAGCGAATCCAGGAAATCACCCCTTACCTTCGCGGGCCGACGGGCGGTGACGTCTCTCGACACGCCGAACCGGTGCTGGACCCTGCCTCGGCTGGGGCCTGCCTCCATCGACCGAAACCGACGGGTAGCACCGAGCTCGTCGGGGGTCCCCAGTTTTTCGCCTCCCGTGGTCGCATGATCGTCATAAGAGGGAATTATGACGATCAGACACAATGCATATTTACATGCGCATAACACTATGGCTCAGGTCCATTCACCTCTCCCCTTGCCAAAAAATTGACAATTTAGAACCTCCACATCCTTCTCACCTGCAATTTCATACAATCGTTTCGTTTCGTTACATATAACGTTTCTCTTTTCGTGATGTAATGAAACCTCCCATCGGCCCTGGAGGAAGCGCGCATGACCGAATCGCAGAACGCGGACGAGACCAAGCCCCGTGTCGGGAGACCCCGCAAATACGACTCCCCCGCCGATCGGGTGCGCGCCCACCGCGAACGCGCCCGGCAGCGGCGCGAGGCCCAGCAGGTCGCGGAGGTGAGTGACCCCGCGACCCCGGTCGAGGCGGCGGCCAACCTCACCGCGGCCGTGGCCGCCTTACGCACATTGACCGCAGCGAGCCTCGAGCAGCACGCCGCCGTGGCCGCTCAGATCACCGCCTCGCTGAACAAACTCACCGACCCCGGGGCGCTCGAGGCCCAGATGCACCGCACCACCACCGAATTGGCAAAGACCAAAGCCGACGCAGATGCGAAGATCGCCCGGTTGCGCGAGCAGCTGGCGCAGGCCCGCGAGGACCGGGACAATGCCGATGCTGCGGTCGAGGCCGTCGATCGCGAACTCGCCGATGCCCGGGCAGCGCACACCACCGAATTGCGGGACCTCGAAGCCGCACAGCGGGCCGAACTGGCGCACCGCGACGACGAGCACGCCGAAGCCCTGCATCGCCATCGCGACGAGTTCGACGCCGCCCTCGCAGACCACCGGCGGATCGTCGCTGAACTGAACCGAACGATCGCCACCGACCGGGAACGCCTCGACGAGTCCACGGCCGACAACGAGCGGCTCCGCACCGCAGTCGAGGAGGCGCGCACGCATCTGGCGCGGGCAGAGGCCCTCACCGACCGCGCACGGTCCGATGCGGAGCGCCACGCCGAGACGGCGACACGCGCCGAGACCGACCTCGCCCGAGAACGCACCCGCACCGCCGAACTTCGCGACGCCCTCGAGGAGACGCGGGTGACCGCGGCGGCCGCTCGCGCGGGTGAAGGCGCCGCACGCGAACGCAGCGAGGAACTCCGCTCCGAGATCGCATCGCTCCGCGCGGAACTCGCTGCCCAGCGTGCCGAGTGCGACACCGCGCGCACCGAACTCGCACGGCTTCACGCCGCCCGCAACCACGCCCGGACCGAGGATTCACCCGGCGAGCAGGAAGAACGCGGATAAAAACGTAGCCGGCAGCGGGATCTGCGGGCGCGCCGCCGACTCCCGTCGACAGGCGCGTCCTGAGCGCGCCGATCGAGAGGAGCCGAGTTTTCCCCGCTACTTACGCGTTCCGGTGGGACAATCGACTCGGCCGAGGGAGGCGGGGTCGTGGACGAGCCTGACGACGTGCGCCGCGAAGACATCGTGATCGAGTGGGACGAGGGCCGCGCCACCGCAGCGGCCGGGCAGTCTGTGCGGATCGGACGCGACGACTCCATGGATGTCACCGTCGACGACCCTCTGGTCTCCCGCGAACACGCGCAGATCGTCTGGGAGGACGGCTGGTTCCTCGTCGACGCCGGCAGCAAGAACGGGACCTTCGTCGAGGGTCGGCCGGTGGCCCGGTATCCCGTCCGCGATCGGGTGACGGTGCGGTGCGGACACGCACGCAACGGTCCGATGCTGAGCCGGAGCATCGGACC
>NZ_JAUZMZ010000217.1:0-6904 GCF_036327435.1 Rhodococcus chondri
CTTCTCGATGACCGGCTTGACGCGCGGGTGCACGCTGAAGCCCTCGGGCACGTTGACGAACGCATCGCCGATGCGTTCGAGGACGGCGTTGTCGACGGCCGTCGTCAGGCGCGCCGGCGGAGTCTGGTCGAGTTCGACCGACTCGGACGGCTCGGGCTGGTACTTCTCGAGCTCACGCACCTCGTTGAAGACCCGTTCCAGCTGGCCCTGGTAGTCGCGGAGGGCATCCTCGGCCTCTTTGAGGGAGATGTCGCCGCGGCCGATGAGGGCCTCGGTGTAGCTCTTGCGGACGCTGCGCTTGGTGTCGATCACGTCGTACATCGCGGGCTGCGTCATCGACGGGTCGTCGCCCTCGTTGTGGCCGCGACGGCGGTAGCAGATCATGTCGATCACGACGTCCTTGTGGAACTTCTCGCGGAAGTCCACGGCCAGCTGCGCCACCCACACGCACGCCTCGGGGTCGTCACCGTTGACGTGGAAGATCGGCGCGCCGATCATCTTCGCGACATCGGTGCAGTACTCGGACGAACGCGAATGCTCCGGAGCGGTGGTGAAACCGACCTGGTTGTTGACGACGATGTGCACGGTGCCGCCGGTGCGGTAGCCGCGCAGCAGTGCCAGGTTGAGGGTCTCCGCCACCACGCCCTGACCGGCGAACGCGGCGTCGCCGTGCAGCAGCAGCGGCAGGACGGTGAAGCCGCCCTCACCCTTGTCGAGGATGTCCTGCTTGGCGCGGACCAGGCCCTCGAGAACCGGGTTGACGGCCTCGAGATGCGACGGGTTGGCCGTCAGCGACACGGTGATGTCGTTCTCGCCGAACATCTGGATGTAGGTGCCCTGGGCGCCGAGGTGATACTTCACGTCGCCGGAGCCGTGCGCCGCCGCCGGGTTCAGGTTGCCTTCGAACTCGGTGAAGATCTTCGAGTACGGCTTGCCCACGATGTTGGCGAGCACGTTGAGGCGACCGCGGTGCGGCATGGCGATCGCGACCTCGTCGAGCTGGTGCTCGGCGGCCTGATCGATGATGGCGTCCATCATCGGGATGACCGCTTCGGCGCCCTCGAGCGAGAACCGCTTCTGGCCGACGTACTTGGTCTGCAGGAACGTCTCGAACGCCTCGGCGGCGTTGAGGCGGCTCAGGATGTACTTCTGCTGGGCGACCGTCGGCTTGACGTGGTGCGCCTCGACGCGTTCCTGGATCCACTGCTGCTGTTCGGGCTCGAGGATGTGCGTGTACTCGATACCGATGTGGCGGCAGTACGCGTCGCGCAGCACCGACAGCACGTCGCGCAGCTTCATCTTCTGCTGGCCGTGGAAGCCGCCCACGTTGAACTCGCGGTCGAGATCCCACAGCGTCAGATCGTGGGAGGTGACGTCGAGGTCGGGGTGCGAACGGAACTTGTCGCGGACGAACTGCAGCGGATCGGTGTCGGCCATCAGGTGGCCGCGGCTGCGGTATGCGGCGATCAGCTCGAGCACGCGGGTGTGCTTGTCGACCAGGCCCTCGGGCACGTCCTTGCGCCAGCGGACCGGCTCGTAAGGAATGTGCAGGGTATGGAAGATCTCGTCGTAGAACTCGTCGGAGATCAGCAGCTGGTGAATCGTCTTGAGGAACTCACCCGACTCGGCGCCCTGGATGACCCGGTGGTCGTACGTCGAGGTCAGCGTCAGGAGCTTGCCGATGCCCATCTCGGCGATGCGCTCGTCGGACGCGCCCTGGAACTCGGCGGGATACTCCATGGCGCCGGCGCCGATGATCGCGCCCTGACCGCCCATCAGACGCGGCACCGAATGCACGGTGCCGATGCCACCCGGGTTGGTCAGCGAGATGGTGACACCGGAGAAGTCCTCACCGGTGAGCTTGCCGTCGCGTGCGCGCCGGACGATGTCCTCGTACGCCGAGTAGAACTGCGCGAAGTTCATCGTCTCGCAGTTGCGGATGGCGGCGACGACGAGCGAACGCGAGCCGTTCTTGCCGGGCAGGTCGATCGCGAGACCGAGGTTGGTGTGCGCCGGCGTGACGAGGTTCGGCTTGCCGTCGACCTCGGCGTAGTGGTTGTTCATGTTCGGGAACGCTTTGACCGCCTGAACGATCGCGTAGCCGAGCAGGTGTGTGAACGAGACCTTGCCGCCCCGGGTACGGGCGAGATGATTGTTGATGACGATGCGGTTGTCGAACATCAACTTCGCAGGAACTGCGCGAACACTGGTCGCCGTCGGAATCGACAGGGAGGCGTTCATGTTCTTCGCGACGGCAGCAGCGGCGCCGCGGAGGACCTTCTTCTCCTCGGTTGTGGCCGACGCCGCGGCAGGAGCCTTCGCCGGCGCGGGCTTCGATGCGGGTGCTTTGGCGGCCGGCTGAGCAGCCTTGTCCGCGGCAGGAGCCTTGGGCGCAGCCTTGGGAGCCGCGGCCTTGGGCTCGGCGGTCTTCGGGGTTGCTGCCTTCGGCTCAGCGGCCTTGGGGGTAGCGGTGGGAGCCTTGGACTCGGCAGCCTTCGTGTCGCTTCCGTTCGCGCCACCCGCCACGGCTTTTTCCGGCGAATAGTCGGTCAAGAATTCGTGCCAACTCGCATCCACGGACGACGGATCGTCCTGGAAACGCTGGTACATCTCGTCAACCAGCCACTGGTTCTGTCCGAACTGTGATGTAGAGCTGCTGCTCACGGCAGTTGTTCGCCTCGTTTCTTTCTTCGGTACCCGATCGGAGCGCCTGTACATATGAGGCTAGCCCGTGGCCTGTGACGATCAGAACTGGTCGTCCACACCGGAGAGCTACCTCACATTCTGTGTCGATGGGGTCTCCATCGATGACGGTTCTCGACAGCCGATTATTCCCTCTAAGGTGCATCGCCGCAGCGCGGACCCCGTTACAAACCCGAGGGCCGCGACGCGGCAAGGGGTTCCGGCCCGCGCTCGGCGAGATCCTCGGCGGTGGCGCGAGTGAGTTCCCCGCTGGCGAGTTGCCACAAAGTGGTGTACAGACCGCCGGCGCGCCGCAGCGTGTCGTGCGGCCCGGTTTCCACGATCCGGCCACCGTCGATCACCACGACCAGATCGGCGCGGGCAGCGGTGGCGAGCCGGTGCGCGACGATCACCGCGGTGCGCGCCCGCGTCACCGACGCTCCCGCCTCGAGCACGGCCCGCTCGGTGGCCGGGTCGAGGGTCGCGGTCGCCTCGTCGAGCAGCAACAGATCGGGATCGACGAGTTCCGCCCGCGCGAGGGCCAGCAGTTGCCGCTGCCCCGCGGAGAGCCCCTGACCGCGCTCACCGATCGGATGCCGCATGCCCCCGCTGAGCCCGGCGATCATGTCGAGCGCACCGACCGCGCGGGCCGCCTCCTCGATCTCCGCCCGGGTGGCCTCCGGCCGGCCGTACGCGATGTTGCTCGCGACCGTCCCGGTGAAGAGATGGGC
Source organism: Rhodococcus chondri (assembly GCF_036327435.1). Lineage (NCBI taxonomy): Bacteria > Bacillati > Actinomycetota > Actinomycetes > Mycobacteriales > Nocardiaceae > Rhodococcus > Rhodococcus chondri. The sequence goes on from NZ_JAUZMZ010000217.1 coordinate 3,414, forward strand.
CTCCTGGGGCACCACACCCAGCCGGCCGCGATAGTCGGGCAGCCGGTATTCGCGCAGGTCCCGGCCGTCCACCCGTACCTCACCGGAGGTCGGGTCGTAGAAGCGGGCGAGCAGTTTGACGATCGTGGACTTACCCGCACCGGTACGGCCCACCAGCGCCACGGTCGATCCGGCAGGAATGTGCAGGTCCACGTCGGCGAGCGCGTCGCTCTCGGCGCCGCTGTACCGGAAGCCGACATCGCTCAGCTGCACGTCGCCGTCCAGGTGCCCGCGAATCCGCACGGTGCCGGTCGGTCCGGTTTCGAGCGAACTCCCGGTCCGCAGCAGATCGCCGATCCGTCGCAGTCCGACGCGCGCCTGCTGGTAGCCGTCGAACACCTGCGACAACTGCTGGATGGGTCCGAAGAGCAGATTCAGGTACAACACGAATGCGACGAGGACGCCCGGTGTCGCGGCGCCCGAGGCCACTTCGCGGGCGCCCACGAACACGACCGAAGCCAACGCGATGTCGGACAGGAACGTGATGAAGGGGAAGTACAGTGCGATCGCGCGCTGCGACCGCATCCGGCTGCGACGGTAGGCATCGGCGCGTTCGGCGAACCGCCGCGCCGCGGTCTCCTCCCGGCGGTAGGCCTGCGCAGCCCGCAACCCGGTCACGTTCTCCTGGAAGTCCGCGTTGACCAGCGAGATCCTTTCGCGCGAAATTGCGTAGGCGGCACCCGACACGGCGCGGAACCAGAGCGTCGCGATCAGCAGGAACGGGATCACCGACAGCACCACCAGCGCGAGCGACAGGTCGGTGGCCAGCAGTGCCACGGAGATACCCGTGAGGGTCAGGACGCTGACGACCGCGGTGGACAATCCGGTCTGGATGAACGACGACAACGCGTCGACGTCGGTGGTCATTCGCGTCATGATCCGGCCGGACAGCTCGCGCTCGTAGTAGTCGAGACCGAGTCGCTGCAGGTGGGCGTAGCTGCGGACGCGCAGCCCGAACAGGACCCGCTCTCCCGCCCGAGCGGTGAGCACCGTGAGCACCGCCACCGCCAGCCAGCCCAGCAGGGCGAGCGCGACGCCCACGGCGGCCGCCTGCATCAGCGGACCCACCTCGCCCGGTGTCACCCCGCGGTCGACCGCGAAACGCACGATCGACGGGAACGCGATACCGGTCAGCGCCTCGACGGCCAGACAGCCGACCACGGCGGCGAGCAGCAACCGCACCGGCCGTAGCGTCGTCCGCAACCGGAACTCGGGGTCCGGACGGCGCAGCGACGCCGACTGCAACGCCGGGTCGCGGCCCGGACTTTCCGTCGCCGGAGGCAGTGCCGCCACTGCGGCACGCAGCTCCGGAGTGGGTGCGACCGCCCCCAGGGCGCCGCTCCCCGGCCCACCGGCGCCACGGCCACCACCGCCCGGGCCGTGTGATCCCGGGCCCATCGCCGTGGTCGCGGACCGGGTGGCGGTGCCGGAGTGGGCGCCCGGTTCGGGCGACGTGTCCGGCCACAGCGCGGCCGGCGTCGCGACGACAGTCGCGGAGCCGCCGTCATCCGCGTCGGTGTCGGCGAGCGCATCGTCCGAGCCGGAGAGCAGCCTGCGGAACACCGGGCTGCACTCGTCGAGCTCGGCGACCGTGCCGAGGTCGACGATGCGGCCACCGTCGAGCACCGCCACGCGGTCGGCGAGCGCGAGCGTCGAGCGCCGGTGTGCGAGCACGAGCGTGGTTCGCTCCGGTTGCGCGCGCAGCGCGGCGTAGATCGCCGCTTCCGTTTCGGCGTCCACCGCCGACGTCGCGTCGTCGAGGATCAGCACGCGCGGATCGGACAGCAGTGCCCGGGCCAGCGCGACACGCTGCCGCTGGCCACCCGAGAGCGTGAGTCCGCGTTCGCCGACCACCGTGTCGTAGCCGTCGGGGAGCGCGTCGATGAATTCGTCCGCGCGGGCAGCCGCCGCCGCCGCGCGAATCTCGTCGAGGGGAGCGTCGGGCCGGCCGAGGGCGATGTTCGAGCCGACGGTGTCCGAGAACAGGAACGGCTCGTCGAAGACGAGGCTCACCGCTTCGCGGAGCCGGCCGGCCTGCAACGAGGCGACGTCGATGTCGGTGCCATCCGACGTCAGGGACACCGCTCCCGACTCCGGCGCATAGAACCGCGGCAGCAACAGCGACAGCGCCGTCTTGCCCGACCCCGGCGGTCCGACGATCGCCACCGTCTCGCCGGGCCTTATCTCGAGATCCACGCCGCGCAGCACGTCCCGGCCGGGTTCGAACGCGAACGTCACGTCGCGCAGCGCGATGCCGAGCGGACCGTCCGGCAGTACCGCGGGACGGGGTGGATCGGCGACGTCGGGCTCGGTGTCGATCACCTCGTACACACGCTCGACGGCCGCCCGCGACAACTGCGCCATGATGACGACCTGCGAAAGCGTCCGGGTCGTGGCCGTCATGGTCGCCACGTACGAGGTGAACGCGACGAAGGTGCCGACGGTGATGGCGCCGCGCAGCGCGAGCCAGCCGCCCAGCGCGATCGTCGCGACGAGCCCGAGCTGCGGGATCGCACCCATCGGCGCGGCGAACCACGAGTTGATACGCGCAGCTCGCAAACGCTCCGCGTAGAGGAGACGGCCGTGTTCCTCGAGCTGGTCGACGGCCCGGGATTCCTGCCCGAACCCCTTGACGACGCGCACGCCCGTCACGGTTTCCTCGACATGCTGTGCGAGGTCGGCGGCGCGCTGCTGCGCCGACCACGTGGCTGCGAACAACTTCGGGCGGACCACACGCACCACCGTCGCGATGATCGGCACGACGACCACCGCGACGAGCGTGAGCAACGGCGACAGCGTCGCCATGATGACCAGCGCCAGGACGAACTGCAGCAGAGCCCCCGCCGACATCGGCACCATCGCGAGCAGGCCCTGCACCAGCTGCAGGTCGGTGATCGACCGCGACACGACTTGACCGGTGCGGATCCGGTCCTGTCCGCGCCCGTCGAGCCGCTGCAGCGATCCGAGCAGCCGCAGCCTCAGGTCGTGCTGTACATCCAGCGACAGGCGGCCTGCCAGCATCCGCCGCCCGTACTGGCAGCCGAAGCGCACCAGCGCACCGATCGCGATCGCGGCGGCCGCGAAACCGATCAGCCGCAAACCTTCGCTGCGCACCTCGCCTTGCCCGGTGGCGGTGTCGAGGGCGACTTTGGTCAGCAGGGGGAAGGCGATGTCGATGAGCGCAGCGATGATCGTCACCGTCAGCGCACCGGTCGCGGTGGCGCGATGGCGCAGCGATTCGGCGCCCAGCCGACGGATCCAGCCGGGGGACTGCGTGGCGTGTGGCATCGAAATCGACAGTAGCGCCGCGCTGCGACACGAGCGGCGGCGGCCGAACAGCGCGACACTGCGGCTGCGCCGGCACCGCCCGGACGTCAGATGATGTCGCGGCTCCGGGTGCGCCACCAGCCGAGCCCGCCGAAGAGCATCGTCCAGAAGATCAGAACGAGCGG
>NZ_JAUZMZ010000218.1:0-6847 GCF_036327435.1 Rhodococcus chondri
GGCCGCTCCTCGAGACGCCGGCGGACGTCCGTCAACCGAATGTTTCCGTTCGTCACGGTGGCGATCAGCGAAAGGTACGCGTCGTGTGCCGTGGTCTGCGCGGTCGCGAGATCGAGCGCCGTGTCGGCCTTCGTGGTGCACGGCGGGCGACGGTCGACGGCGATGTGGGCGTGTGCCCGCGACCGATGCACCACGACACCGGGATGCAGCACCGAGTTCGGTTCGGGTACAGGAAGTTCCGACTTCCGTCCTGCGCACCTGAGCGTGGGATGTTGCGGCAGCGCCGATCTGCCCACCGGTACGGTGATGTGGACCGGTTCCGTGTCGTCGACCGGCAGCATCCCCCATTCCTCCGCCGCGGTCCGGTGGCTGAGTACGGCCGCGCCGCCGCCGTAGAGGAGCGCCGCCTCGAGAACCATGGTTCGGGTGAGCGGTCCGCTCGTGACGCTGTAGACGCCCTGCAGTACGCGTTGCCAGCGTCCGGTGTCGAGCAGGTGCCGGACGCGTCCGCGGCCGAGGCCGAGACAGGTGAGGCGAGTCTGCGTCACCAAGCCCGCGTACTCGTCGAACAGATGCTGTAGTTCTCGTTCCCCGCCGTCCCCCATGCGGCGATGATGCCGTATCCGGCACAGGCGAAGAGCCCCCGAACCATGGTTCGGGGGCTCTTCCTGTGGATAAGCCGTGCGTGGTTTCGGTAGCGGTGGTTACCAAAACCACGCACGGGCAGCGTCAGCTGCGCAGGCTGGCGGGCGGGGTGAAGCGCTCGCCGTACTTCGCGGCGAGTTCTTCGGCCCGCTTCACGAAACCTTCCTTGCCACCCGGGTAGCCGACGATGTACTGCGAGACACCACCGGTCCAGGCCGGGAAGCCGATGCCGAGGATCGAGCCGATGTTGGCGTCGGCGGTGGTCTCGAGAACACCCTCGTCGAAGCACTTCTGGGTCTCGATGGCCTCGGCGAACAGCATCCGGTCGATCAGATCCTGCAGCGGAACGTCGAGCGTCGCGGTGGTCTTGAAGTGATCGCGCACGCCCTGCCAGATGCCGAGCCGCTTGCCGTTCTCGTCGTACTCGTAGAAGCCGGCCTTCTCCAGGCGGCCCGGACGACCCTGCTCGACCATGAAGTCGATGACGTCGAGCGCGGGGTGCCGGGTTGCGCCCATCTTGGTGTCGCCCTGCGCCGCGGCGTCGGCGGTCTCCTTGGCGATCTTCTGCATGAGCTTCATGTTCAGCTCGTCGGTCAGCTGCAGCGGCGCCGCCGGGTACCCGGCCTGCGAACCGGCCTGCTCGATCGTCGCGGGCTCGATGCCCTCGCCGAGCATGGCGATGGCCTCGTTGACGAACGTGCCGATGACGCGCGAGGTGAAGAAGCCACGGCTGTCGTTGATGACGATCGGGGTCTTGCGGATCGCCAGGGTGTAGTCGAACACGCGGGCCAGCGCCTCGTCGGAGGTCTTCTCACCCTTGATGATCTCGACGAGCGGCATCTTGTCGACCGGCGAGAAGAAGTGGATGCCGATGAAGTCTTCGGGGCGCTTGACGCCGGTCGCGAGACCGGTGATGGGCAGCGTCGAGGTGTTGGAACCGAGCAGCGCGTCGGGATCGACGATGTCCTCGATCTCCTGGAACACCTTGTGCTTGAGCTCGGTGCTCTCGAAGACCGCCTCGATGACGAAGTCGACACCCTTGAAATCGGCGGCGTCGGCGGTCGGATGGATACGACCCAGCAGGGCCTGCGACTTCTCCTCGGTGGTCTTGCCACGCGAGAGCGCCTTGGCCTCGATCTTCTCGGAGTAGCCCTTGCCGCGCTCGGCGGCCTCGAGGCTGACGTCCTTGAGCACGACGTCGTATCCGGCCTTCGCCGACACGTAGGCGATGCCGGCGCCCATCATGCCCGCGCCGAGCACGCCGATCTTCTTGATCTCGCGCTTGGGCACATCCTTCGGACGCGACGCGCCCGAGTTGATGGACTGCATGTCGAAGAAGAACGCCTGGATCATGTTCTTCGCGACCTGGCCGGTGGCGAGCTCGACGAAGTAGCGGGACTCGATGGTCGACGCGTTGTCGAAGTCGACCTGCGAACCCTCGACGGCGGCGGCCATGATGGCACGCGGAGCCGGCATGGGCGCGCCCTTGATCTGCTTGCGCACGTTCGCGGGGAACGCCGGGAGGTTCGCGGCGAGCGCGGGCGTCGCCGGGGTGCCACCGGGGATCTTGTAACCCTTGGTATCCCACGGCTGGACGCCGCCCTCGGGGTTCGCCTTGATCCACGCCTTCGCAGCGGGAACGAGCTCCTCGACACTGCCGACGACCTCGTGGACGAGACCGATTTCCTTCGCCTTCACGGCGTTGTACTTGTTGCCCTGCAGCAGGACCGAGAGCAGCGCCGTCTGGATGCCGAGCAGCCGCACGGTGCGGGTGATACCGCCACCGCCGGGGAGCAGGCCGAGGCTGGCCTCGGGCAGCCCGATCTGGACGCCCTTGACGTCGGCCGCGATGCGGTGGTGGGTGGCGAGAGCGATCTCGAGACCGCCGCCGAGCGCCGCACCGTTGATGGCGGCCACGACGGGCTTGCCGAGGGTTTCGAGGCGACGCAGGTCGGCCTTGATGCCCTGGACCTCGTCGAACGCGGCCTGCGCGTCGTCGGGTCCGATTTCGATGAGGTTCCGCAGGTCGCCGCCGGCGAAGAAGGTCTTCTTCGCGGAGGTGAGCACCACACCGGTGATGGAGTCCTTCTCGGCCTCGAGGCGATCGACCGTGGCCTTCATGGACGCCTTGTAGAGCGCGTTCATGGTGTTCGCGCCCTGGTTCGGGTCGTCGAGGGTGAGCACGACGATGCCGTCGGCGTCCTGATCCCAAGAAATCATGTTGTCTGTCACTGTATTTCGAATCCTTCCGGGTATCAGACGCGCTCGATGATGGTGGCCACGCCCATGCCGCCACCGATGCACAGGGTGACGAGGGCGCGCTTGGCTCCGCGGCGCTCGAGCTCGTCGATCATGGTGCCGGTGATCATGGCGCCGGTGGCGCCGAGCGGGTGGCCCATCGCGATGGCGCCGCCGTTGACGTTGAGCTTCTCGTCCGGGATCTGCAGATCCTTCTGGAACTTGAGGACGACGGACGCGAACGCCTCGTTGATCTCGAACAGATCGATGTCGTCGACGGTCAGGCCCGCGGCAGCGAGCGCCTTGTGCGCAGCCGGGGTGGGACCGGTGAGCATGATGGTCGAGTCGGCACCCGAGGTGGCGGTCGCCACGACGCGGGCGCGCGGGGTCATGCCGAGGTCCGTGCCGGCCTGCTCGGAACCGACGAGCACCAGCGCGGCGCCGTCGACGATGCCGGAGCTGTTGCCACCGTGGTGGACATGGTTGATCTTCTCGACGAAGTGGTACTTCTGCAGCGCGACAGCGTCGAAGCCGCCCATCTCACCGACACCGGCGAACGACGGCGCCAGCTTCGCCAGACCCTCGAGGGTGGTTTCGGGACGCATGTGCTCGTCGTGGTCGAGGATCGTCAGGCCGTTCTGGTCCTTGACGGGAACAACCGACTTGGAGAAGTAACCGCCCGACCAGGCAGCCGCGGCGAGCTGCTGCGAACGGAGCGCGTAGGCGTCGACGTCCTCGCGCGAGAAGCCCTCGATGGTGGCAATGAGGTCGGCGGAGATGCCCTGGGGAACCAGGTAGCTGTCGTAGTTGGTGGCGGGATCGAGCATCCACGCGCCGCCGTCGGATCCCATCGGCACACGCGACATGGACTCGACGCCGCCGGCGAGGACCAGTTCGTCCCAGCCCGAGCGCACCTTCTGCGCGGCAAGGTTGACGGCTTCGAGGCCCGAGGCGCAGAAGCGGTTGAGCTGGAAGCCGCCGGTGGTGACCGGCATGCCGGCAACGGTGACCGCGGTGCGCGCGATGTCGGCACCCTGATCGCCGACCGGTCCCACGACACCGAGGATGAGGTCGGAGATGCGGTTCTCGTCCATGTCGGGGAAGCGGACACGCAATTCGTCGATCAGACCGGTCACCAGCGTGATCGGCTTGACCGAATGCAGTGAGCCGGTCTTCTTGCCCCGGCCGCGTGGTGTTCGGATGGCTTCATAGATGAATGCCTCGGTGGTCACAGTGCGCAGGTTCCTTCCCGTGCTTGCGGATGCGATGGTGCGGATCCTCGGGGAGGCCACACCCAGCCTTGTCCACCGTAGAAGCACCGGGCAAAGCGGGATAAGGACCGAAGCGATCGGGGTCCGTGACCGAACCGAGCGGTCTCGACGTCGGGCGACGTCCGGTCCCGCATCCCGAGCGGTGCGTTCTCTCGGCGAACGCCTCGAGGATCGCGGCGGTGCCGGTTCACATCGGATTTGGCGCGGACACCGCCTCCGGCCGTACGGTTCCCCAGGGTGCGGTTGCCGTGGCATCCGGATCGATCATTGCTGCCCGTCGCATCGTTCCGGCGCGCGAGAACCTCTACTTCTCGTCGATCCTCTTGGCGCCGAAAGTCTTCTGCAGTAGCTCGATCGCGACGTCTTCGGGATCTCGGCGAGCCGACGGATCGCCCGGCGTGGCGGCCTCGGCGAACATTTCGTCGACGTCTTCCGGGGTCATGACCGACGGATCCGCCGGCGGCGCCTCGTATCCGGGTGCCGGACCGGGATCGTCCGGCAGGTCCGGCGCTTCGGGCGGCGGAATCTCGTCGAGTTCTCCTGCGTCGGTGACCCCGTTCGTGGCCGCCGGACGTGAATTCGGAGGTGGTGGCGACTGCGGCGGCGGCGCCTGCTTCATCTGGCTCGGGCGGGAAAACCGTGGCTGTCCCGCGGGACGCGACTGCTTCTGCGACGGTGCCGCTTTCGCAGGCGCCGACGCAGCAGAACCGTGCACGCACGTGACCTCGAACTCGGCACCGAACAGGTCGTGCAATGCGGCGGCGATCACCGTCGCGTTGCGCGGTTCGGCGAGGCGTTTGACGAGGGGAACGGAATCGTGGACCAGCACCACGCGGTTGCCCTCGACCGCGCGGACCGTCGCGCCGGACAGCATCACTTCGACGGTGCGACTTCGATCGCGGACCTTGGACCGGACCTCCGACCACACCGCGCGCATCGCCGCGGCATCGGGACCGGATGCGGCAGGGTGACCGGGTTCCGGGGTGGCGACCGCTTCTGCGGCAGCCGTTTCTGCGACCGGTTCGTCGGCGGCGACAGGTTCGGGGACGACAGGCTCGGGGACGACAGGCTCACGTTCCGGAACCGGTTCCGCTGCGACAGTTTCTGTTACAACAGCTTCTGCCACAACAGCTTCTGTCACAACAGCGTCGGGTGCCACAGGTTCGGCCACGGAAGATTCTGCGGTAACGGCTGCCGGCGCGGGCGACTCGGGTGCGGGAGCTGTCGGCCCGGGCACCGGCGATTCGCTGCCGGTCGACGCCGGCTCCGGCGCGGGCGCGGACTCGGACGGTCGCCGCTGGGAGGGTCGCTGGAAACGAGCGGCGGGCTCGTCCGGCGCGATCGGTGGCGTCGGCGCCGCGGCGGGTGGCGGTACATTCGGCGCCGACGTGGCGGCCGGTGCTGCGACGACGCCCTGTTCGAGTCGCTCGAGACGCTGCAGCACAGCCGATTCCGAGCCGGATGCCGCAGGCAACAGCATGCGTGCGCACATCACTTCGAGCAGCAGTCGGGGTGCCGTCGCGCCGCGCATCTCTCCCAGGCCCGCGTGGACGATCTCGGCGTAGCGGGTGAGGGCCGCGGGGCCGAGCCGGGTCGCCTCGTCGCGCATACGTTCGAGTACGTCGCCGGGCGCGTCGACCAAACCTCGCTCGGCCGCGTCCGGAACATTCCGCATCAGGATCAGATCGCGAAACCGCTCGAGGAGATCGACCGCGAAGCGACGGGGATCGTGGCCCGCATCCATCACTTTCTCGACCGTGCCGAACAGCGCGGCGCCATCGCCGGCGGCGAGCGCATCGACGGCTTCGTCGATGAGGGCGACATCGGTGACCCCGAGCAGCGACAGGGCGCGCACGTAGGTGACGCCCTCGGGCCCGGCTCCGGCCAGCAACTGGTCCATCACCGAGAGCGAATCGCGCGGCGAACCGCCGCCCGCGCGGATGACGAGCGGGTACACCGTGTCCTCGACAGGCACGTTCTCCTGCGTGCAGATCTGCTCGAGCAGACCGCGCATCGCCGTGGGCGCCAGCAGCCGGAACGGGTAGTGGTGGGTGCGCGACCGGATGGTGGGCAGCACCTTTTCGGGCTCGGTCGTCGCGAAGACGAAGATCAGGTGCTCCGGCGGCTCTTCGACGATCTTGAGCAGGGCGTTGAAACCCTGTGTACTGACCATGTGCGCCTCGTCGATGATGAAGATGCGGTATCGCGACTCGGCCGGGGCGTAGAACGCGCGGTCGCGGAGCTCGCGGGTGTCGTCCACGCCACCGTGGCTGGCAGCGTCGAGTTCGGTGACGTCGAGGTTGCCGCCCCCGCCGGGACCGAGCGAGACGCAGGACCGGCATTCACCGCACGGTGTGGAGGTGGGACCCTTCTCGCAGTTCAGCGACCGGGCGAGAATTCTTGCCGACGACGTCTTGCCGCACCCGCGCGGGCCGGAGAACAGATACGCGTGGTTGATGCGTCCGGTGTCCAGTGCCGTACTGAGGGGTGCGGTGACGTGTTCCTGCCCCACCACCTCGGCGAAGGTCGCGGGTCGATACTTCCGGTACAGGGCCACGCGCCGAGACTACCGGCGCCCCCTGACAGAAGCGGAGTAGAGTCTGCCTGTCCCACTCGGGGAATGTCCTCATCCATCGCCGAGGCCGGGCGGGTGGCGAGCACCGGCCCGGGAGCCTGCGGTCGTGCAGCCGCAG
>NZ_JAUZMZ010000219.1:0-6780 GCF_036327435.1 Rhodococcus chondri
AGACACAGCGCGCCCAGGGCGGCCCATGGCCGGGTGGCGGTCCCCGGTTCGGGACCGGGTTCGGTTCGGGATCTCGGTGCGGTTCGGTTCACGGAACGATCCTCCGCTCCCGGACGGCTACGGTAGCCAGGTGGACCCACACCTGACGAGTATCGCGGCACTGGCCTGGTGCCGCGAACTCGGATTGGACGACGACGCCCTGGCCACACCGGGCCTGGTCACGCGAGTCGACGATTCGGCGCCGGTGGTACAGGTGCTGCACATCGGGGAGTCGACGGCAATCGTCGGCCCGTCCCGCGCCGTGGCGGCCCTCACCGAGGTCGAGGCCGCGCATCGCGACGAAGCCGCCGTCCGCGCCGCCACGGCGGGACACGCGGGCCGCACCGAGGTCCTGAGCCTGTGCGCCGACTGGATCGATGCGAGCCGGGTCGACGACCCCCTGATCTCCCACCGTGCCGCCGACTTCGCCGAGCTGCTGCGGCGCTGTCCTCCGGACGACGCCACCGAAGTCGAGTTGACCGCCTCCGAACAGCCCCGCGCGTTCGTGCTGCTCGACGATGAACACCGTCCGCTTTCCGGCGCCGGATACGGCGAGGTTCATTCGCTCCTCGCCGACCTGCGGGTGCTGACGGTCCCCGACCACCGCCGCAGGGGTCTCGCGGCGACGGTGACGACATTGGCCACCCATGACGCCCTCGATGCCGGATTGATCCCGATGTGGCGGGCACGGCGCGACAATCTTGCCGCCCGGGGTCTGGCGGCCGTGTCGGGATACCTCGAATGGGGAACCCGCATAACCGTCCGTCTACCCGTTCGAATGTAGGCGCACACCAGCAGGTCCACCGACGCCGACCGACGAGGAGTTCTCTTGACCGAACCGAGCGAATCCGGCACCACAGGCAGTTATGTGGAGCCCGGATCGGAATACAAGCGCGACACCGACTACATCACCACGCGCATCACCGCCGACGGTCGCGACGGGTATCCCGTCGAAGCCGGCCGGTACCGGCTGATCGCCGCGCGAGCGTGCCCCTGGGCGAATCGCACATTGATCGTGCGACGACTGCTCGGGCTCGAGGACGCATTGTCGCTCGGACTGTGCGGACCCACCCACGATCAACGCAGCTGGACCTTCGACCTCGACCCCGGCGGCGTCGATCCGGTGCTCGGAATACCCCGGCTGCAGGATGCCTACTTCGAGCGTTTTCCGGAATACGAGCGGGGCATCACGGTGCCCGCCATCGTGGACGTACGCACGGGGCAGGTCGTCACCAACGACTACCCGCAGATCACCCTCGACTTCTCGACCGAATGGACCGCGTATCACCGTGAGGGTGCGCCGGACCTGTATCCGGAGGCGCTACGCGAAGAAATCGACGAAGTGGCCGGGGAGGTGTACCGGGACGTCAACAACGGCGTGTATCGCTGCGGGTTCGCCGGGTCGCAGGAAGCGTACGAAGAGTCCTTCGATCGGTTGTTCGCGAGACTGGACCGGCTCGAGGAGCGCCTGAGCACGCGGCGCTATCTGGTGGGCGACTCGATCACCGAGGCCGACGTGCGACTGTTCACGACCCTCGCCCGATTCGATCCGGTCTACCACGGGCATTTCAAATGCAACCGCAACCTTCTCGCGGCGTTCCCCGCACTGTGGGGTTACGCCCGAGATCTGTTCCAGACACCCGGTTTCGGCGACACCGTCGACTTCGTGCAGATCAAGCAGCACTACTACATCGTCCACACCGATGTGAACCCCACCCGGATCGTGCCGAAGGGCCCGGATCTGACCGGGTGGACGACGCCGCACGGGCGGGAAGCGTTGGGGGGACGTCCGTTCGGGGACGGCACCCCGCCGCCCCCGCCGCGTGCCGACGAGACGGTGCCGGCGGGTCATTCGCCGCTTCGGCCCTGACCGGGATAGGTGCCGATGCTCCAGTACACGCCGTGCGGATCACGGCACGTGAAGCCGTGTGAGCCGTAGTCCTCGTCGCGCAACTCCACGGTGACGGTCGCGTCGGATTCGCGGACCTTGTCGTACAGGGCGTCGGCCGTCGCGTCGTCGGGGACGACGAGATACACGGATCCATTGTCCGTGTGCTGGTCGATCGGGGTGTCGCGACCGGCCGAGCCGAGCATGACACCGCCGCCGTACGGCCACGTCAGTTCGGCGTGATCGACGCGGTCACCGTCGCCGTACACCGCAGACTCGGTGAAACCGAGGGTCTCGACGAGGAAGCGGATCGCGGCGCGGGCATCGGTGTAGGCCAGGCACGGCCATACCCTCGAGGCCCGGTTGTCGGTGTTCTTCGTTTCCGGGTTCGCTGATGTCTTTGCTGATGTAGTGGTCATGGTTTCGAGTGTTCACCCGTCGGCACCTCGACGTCTTGGACGAATGGGAACACCTCGTCCTCGAGCCAACGCGACGGCGGCACACCCGCGATGTCGCGCCATTCGCGGGCCAGATGCGCCTGGTCGTAGTACCCGCACCGCACGGCGACATCGGCTATTTTCCCTGCTCCCGGACGACGCAGCAACATCCGCGACCGCGCGAATCTCGCGATCCGCGCCGCCTCCTTCGGCCCGAGCCCGTACTCGGCGGCGAATCGCGCGCTGAGATGCCTTCGGCTCCAGCCGAGTTCGTCGGCAACCTCCCTCACTGTCCGGTGCGGTCCGGAGACGACCATGTCCCAGGCACGCGCCAGCTGCGAATCGAGTTCGCCGCCGTCGACCGATGCGATCCGCCGGGCCAGGACGCGGTCGAGGATGTCGAACCGCTCCGGCCACGTCGAGGCGTCCACGACTCGCCCGACGAGTTCCCGGTAGTCGGCACCGAACAGGTCCTCGAGTTCGACGACCCACGGCCCGAGCGCCGCGGTCGGCATGCCGAACAGCGCACGACCGCCGGCGGGAGTCAACGCGAGCTGGATGCCGTACTGGTTGCCGTCGTGAGCGATCGTCACCGAGCTGGTGGTGAGCCCGCCGGCCGGCGCGATGAACCGGCCGGGAGATTGATCCGGCGTGGCGGGCCGCGCGATGTCCACGGGATCGCCGAGACTGAGAACGACCGTCAGATCCGGCGACGGCAGCCCGAGATGTTCGCCGGGCGCGAAACCCGTGAGCCGATAACCTTCGTACCGACGCACGTAAGGTTGCAGGAGCGGCGCGGGTCGCCGCTGAGCGCCATCCGAAATCCCGGTCGCACCGGATGACAACGTCACACCGACAAGGGTAATCACCCCCGGCGACAGAACAAGGACGGATATGAGCAAGAAGGAAGGCACCATCGAGAAGTACCTCATCGCGCTTCTCGACAACGGCAGCAAACTGCAGGGCCCGGCCGTGGCGAGGTATGTCGAGTGGGTGCGTCGCGCGCATCCCGACGAGACACCCGCACAGATCATCGTGCGGCTCGAGAAACTGTTCCTGAATGCAGTGACCGGCAGCGGTTCGGCGGTCGGCGCGACCGCCGCGTTCCCGGGTGTCGGGACAATCGCCGCAATCGGAGCCGTCGGCGCCGAGACGGTATTTTTCCTGGAGGCGTCGGCATTGCTGACGTTGGCCGTCGCATCGGTGCACGGCATCGAACCGCACGACCATCAGCAGCGACGTGCTCTGGTGCTGGCGGTCGCCCTCGGGGACGCCGGTAAGGAGGTCGTCGTGGCGGCGACCGGGTCGTCGCTGAAGAATTGGCCCAAGGCTCTGACCGCGCAGACCAACACCAAGCAGTTGAAGTTGGTCAACAACACTCTGGTGAAGAAGTTCATCCGCAAGTACCTCGCCAAGCGCAGTGCGCTGGTCCTCGGCAAGCTCGTGCCGGCGGGGATCGGCGCAGCGATCGGCGGCGCCGGCAACCGGGCGATCGGCAAGCGCACGATCACCAATGCGCGAGAGGCGTTCGGCCCACCGCCCGCCACGTGGCCCGATGCGAACCGGGCACTGAACCGGGGATCCACCGACCAGGGCCCCCAGCACCTGGGAGCACCGCACCAGGAATCCCTGCAGCGGGGCCGCTGACATGCCCGACCCGCCGGTGTATGTGCGTGAATCCGGAACCGGGCCGCGCACCGTGGTGCTGCTTCACGGCTTCTCCGATCACGGCGGCACGTGGTGCCGGGTCGAACCCGCTCTGGCCGAGCGGTATCGGGTGCTGGTGGTGGATCTTCCCGGATTCGGACGCAGTGCCGGACATTGGAATGCTCCGGTGCTGGACCATTACGTGGATGTGCTCGCCGACCTCGTCGCCGACACACCGGAACCCGTGTCGCTCATCGGAAATTCGCTCGGGGCGGTCGCGTCGCTGATGTTCGCCTCGACGGCGCCCGGCCGAGTCGAGAAAGTGGTGCTCGCCGACATGCCCGGGCTCGCGGGTATCCCCCGCAGCTGGGTCGGTGGCGCGCGTGTACCTCTCGGTATCACGCGCGCGCTGTCTCGCCCGGTGCCGGCCCCGGTGATGAGGCGGACGATCGGTGCGCTGTATGCGCGGGCCGCCGTCCACCAGCCCCGGCACATGAATCGTGCAGTGCGAGCTGCGTTTACGGCGAACTTCGCCGACCGGTGGCAGATCGATACCCTGCTCGCGGTGGGCAGCAACGTGATCGGTGAACTGGCGCGGCTGCCGATCCGCGAGATGGTGCATGCGCTCGATATGCCGGCGTTGCTGCTGTGGGGCGCCCACGACCGGATTACCCCGGCGCAGGCGGCACGGCGGGTGGCGCCCGGGCTGCACCGCCGGGTCGTGATCATTCCCGAGGCGGGGCACTGCCCTCAGCTCGATGCCCCCAGCGAGTTCCTCGATGCGGTACTGCCGTTCCTCGACCGAGGTATCGATCCGCAGCGGGCGCGAAGTCGTGGTCTACCGCCGCAGTAAGCTCACGGCGTCCCTGTGGCACCGGGATACGCCCGGACAGCGGGACAGCGATTTTCGTCGAAGCATCGGGGGTTTTTCCTGTGACAGCACCGTCCGCGAACACCCCGTACGGTCCCGGGCCGTCCGGGTCCCTACCGTCCGGACCACCGCCGCCGGGGATCGTCGTGCACGGCCTGACCAAGGCATTCGGCGACCACACGGCGGTGGCGAACCTGAGCTTCCTGGTACCGCCCGGATCGATCACCGGTTTCCTCGGACCGAACGGGTCCGGGAAGACGACGACACTGGGCATGCTGCTCGGACTGGTCCGGCCGACAGCCGGGGTCGCGTACATCGACGGCGTCCCGTTCTCGCAACTCGAGCATCCTGCGCAGGTGGTGGGTGCGGTTCTCGACGCACGCAGCGCACACCCGAAACACACCGCGGCGACCCATCTGCAGGTGTACTGCGCGGCGATCGGGGTGCCGGACACCCGGGCCGCGGAGAGTCTGGATCTTGTGGGGCTCACGCCGGCCGCGCGGCGGCGCATCGGCGAGTTCTCGCTCGGCATGCGACAGCGCCTCGCGCTGGCCACCGCGTTGCTCGGGCAGCCGCGTTACCTCGTCCTCGACGAACCCGCCAACGGACTCGACCCGGAAGGCATGGCCTGGCTGCGCGATTTCCTGCTGGCGTACGCGCGCAACGGCGGGACCGTGCTGATCTCGAGTCACATCCTGCGCGAGGTCGAGCAGATGGCCGACCACCTCGTGATCATCAGCAACGGCACGCTCGTCGCGCAGAGCAGCATGGCGGATCTCCGCAATGCGTACCGGTCGCGGGTGCTGGTCGCGTCGGCCGATCCGGCCCGGCTCGCCACCGCCCTCGCGGCGGCCGGCCACACCGATGTGCAGGCGCAGCCCGACGGGCGGCTGGCCGTGGTGGGAGTGGAGCCGGATCGGATCGCGGAGCTGGCCGCCGAGTACGAGGTGAAACTGTTCGGTACGAGCGTCGAGCACGTCGATCTCGAACAGGTTTTCCTGGCGATGACTACGGGCCGCTACGTCGGTACGACTCCCGCGTACCCGCAGGGGCAACAACCGCCGTCCGGTTACGGCCCCTATCCCGGAGGGCCGCCCCAGCAGTACCCGGGCACACAGCAGTACCCGGGCGCGCATCCCGGGCAGCAGCCGTATGCCGGCTCCCAACCGCCGACCGGACCCGGAGGATTTCACCGATGACCGCGCTCCTGACGGCCGAATTCCGCAAGGTGCTGAGCCTGCGCTACTGGTGGATCCTCGGTATCGCGCCTCTGTTGGTGGGCCTGTTCTGCGGCGCCCTCACGTTGCCGGTCACGCGCGCGCTCGAGGACATCGTCGGGCCGGGATTCGCCGAGGCCGCTGCCGCTGCGATCGGCATCTCCTTCGCGCTCGCCCTGGTGTTCCTGTTCGCGGCGCTGTTCGGTGTCGTCAACACCGGCAGCGAATTCCAGCACCGCACCGTGGTCACCACCTTCCTGACCACCCGCGGGCGCGACCGGGTGATCGCCACGAAACTCGCGACTGCGGTGATCTTCGGGTTGCTGTACTGCATCGTCGCCGAGATGGTGTCGGCCTTGACGATCCTCATGTTCGGAGGCGGATTCTCGGGTGCCGATTTCGGTGACGTCGCGGCGGTTCTCGGCTCGGGTCTGCTGTGCGCGGTGCTGTGGGCGCTGATCGGCGCGGGTCTGGGCCTGCTCACGGGTTCCACCACGGGGAGCGTGCTCGCGATCTGCGGGTGGATACCGTTCGGGGAGCTCACCGTGTCGCTGATTCTGCACGGCATCGGGCTCGGCGCCGTGGCGCAGTTCCTGCCGGGGCAGGCCACCTGGTACACGCTGTTCACGGTGGTGACGCTGCCCGACGACGTCGAGATGGCGATGACGTGGCCGCTGGCAC
>NZ_JAUZMZ010000021.1:0-45207 GCF_036327435.1 Rhodococcus chondri
CGGCGGTCACAGCGACAGGGAAACGCCCGGTCCCATTCCGAACCCGGAAGCTAAGCCTGTCTGCGCCGATGGTACTGCACTCGACAGGGTGTGGGAGAGTAGGACACCGCCGAACACCCGTTACCGATGGCCCCCAACACATGCAAATGTGTTGGGGGCCATCGGCATTTCCGGGCACGTGCGGTCGGGATGAGATACACCCCCGGCCGCGAATGCGACCGGGGGGCGAACACGTTACGGACGGGGCGCCTTGGGACGGGCGACCGGTCGCGGCAATGCCCGGGTGAGTCGCGGAGCCCAGCCGTGCGACGGCCAGCGCTTGAGACCCAGCCGATCCGGCGTCAGGCGTGTATCGACGAACTGCTTCTCGAGGTCGTCGTCCGCCTCACCCACGAACCGGTAGAGGATAGTGCCGCCGTTCTCCTCTGTGCGGGACG
Organism: Rhodococcus chondri; assembly: GCF_036327435.1. NCBI lineage: Bacteria > Bacillati > Actinomycetota > Actinomycetes > Mycobacteriales > Nocardiaceae > Rhodococcus > Rhodococcus chondri. The sequence goes on from NZ_JAUZMZ010000021.1 coordinate 438, forward strand.
CGGCTTCCCATCCGGTCGCGCGATATGCACCGCGCACGATGTTGTCGGCGACGACGATGATCGGCAGACCGTCGATGCCGCGTGCGGCAGTACCGGCCGGCCACCCGCGGGATGCGAGATCGCGCACGGCTCCAGGTGATGCAGACTTCGCCTCGTTGATCCGCAGGACGACACACGGCGTGGGCAGTTCGGGGGCGGCCTGGGCGGAGTACTGGCGTACGAGCTCCGCGATCGGAACTGCGGTCCGGTCCGCTTCCGAATCTTCGGTGGCTCCGGCGAGATTGGTGAGCACGTACTCGCCGCGGTGCGGTTCGAGCAGCGCCAGGGCGGCGATCACCGCTTGAGCGGTCGCGTCGGCGGTGTGCTCGGGATCGGTCGCCGGGTGCAGTGCGTCGGCGACAACGAAGTGCTCGACGGAGTACCCGGAGCTGTACACCGCTCGGATACGGCGCAGGGCGCCTTCGGTTTCCGGGGTTCCCGGCGGCGCTTTTTCGCCGGCGTCGGCGAGTTTCTGTGTCTCCCCGAGCGCGGTCCACACGAGGGTGAAGATCCTGTTGGCGCGACCGGTGCCCACGTACAGAATGCTGCGGTCGCGTGGATCGACGAGTGCGTAGACGTACGCCCCCAGTTGTTCGACGACGGGCTCGGGTAGAGGTTGGGGTGTGGGGGCGCGATCGTCGACTTGGGTGACGAGTGCCCGCAGCACGGTCAGCCGCAGCGACACGGGGACTTTGCCGGCGGAACCGCCGAACAGTTCGCGGTTGGCGGCGTCGACGGAACCGAAGGTGCGACCGATGTTGCGTGCGAGTTCGCCCAGGGCATGGGTGAACTCGGCGAGACGTTGGCGCGGGTCGTCGGCGGTGTCGGGCAGCTCGTTGCTGGTCAAGAACATCTGGATCTCAGGAGACTCCAGCAAGGTCTGAGCGATGTTCGGAGGAACTGTCCACACGGTGCGCATGTAGCGACTCTAGGCTAATTCGGCACGGGTGAGCCGAGCTTGCCTGCGCCGTCACCATCGATCCTGTCGAGTGTGCTTTCCGGCGTGTCGTCCCAGCTAGGCTCCCGTGTCATGAGTGCCGTGGCGGCTCGGCCCGGATTTCGGCTCCTGCGCGATTCGACCGCGTCGGCGCGGGTCGAGACCTTGATCATCGTCGCAGTGGCCACCATCTTGGTGACTCGTCTCTATCTGCACCTGACGGGCTATCCCCAAGTCGGCGGGTCGACGCTGCATAGAGTAATAGTCAAATCCTGTGGATTGGGAGTCGTCAGGCGACCTCGGACACTGGGGTGTCGGGCGAAGGTTCCGGGGTGATGTCGACCGGCCGCTCGAGGAGCTTGCCCTTGTGGAAAACCGCGCCGGCCCGCACCAGAGCGACCAACTGCGGGGCGTTGACGGCCCGCCACCGCGACTGGGCCGCTTCGATCAGCTTGTAGGCCATCGCCATGCCGGCTGCTCGCGATCCCGGCCCCTTCGTCACTCTGGTCCTCAAACGCACTGTCGCGAAGGTAGATTCGATCGGATTCGTCGTGCGTAGATGCACCCAGTGCTCGGCGGGATACCGGAAGTACTCGAGCAGCACATCGGCGTCGTCGACGATCTTTGCGACCGCCTTCGGATACTTCGCGCCGTAGTCCCGTTCGAACGCCGCGATCGCCACCTGTGCCTTGTCGAGGTCCTCGGCTCCGATGATTTCCTTCATCGCCGCCAACGCCCCCGGATGCGCGGACTTCGGGAGTGCAGCAAGAACATTGGCTTGTTTGTGAAACCAGCAGCGTTGTTCGCGGGTCTCGGGGAACACCTCCCGCAGCGCCCGCCAGAATCCCAAAGCCCCGTCCCCGACCGCGAGCACCGGCGCACGCATTCCCCTCCGGCGGCAGTCCCGCAGCAGGTCCGCCCAGGAGTCGGTGGACTCGCGGTAGCCGTCGGTGAGCGCGACGAGTTCCTTGCGGCCGTCCGCCCGCACCCCGAGCATCACCAGCAGGCACAGTTTCTCCTGCTCGAGACGAACCTTCAGGTGGATGCCGTCGACCCACAGATACACGTAGTCGACCTGCGAGAGATCTCGCTGTCCGAAGGCTTTCGCCTCGTCCTGCCATTGCGCGGTCAGCCGGGTGATCGAGGCAGGCGACAAGCCGGCGCCGCTGCCGAGGAACTGCTCGAGCGCCGGCCCGAAGTCGCTGGTCGACAGCCCGTGCAGGTACAGCAGTGGCAGCACCTCGGAGACCTGGGTGGACTTGCGGGCCCACGCCGGCAGGATCGCCGACGAGAACCTCTTACGCTGGCCCGTCTCGGGATCGATGCGCTTGTCGTTGACGCGCGGGGCCTTCACCGTCACCGCACCCGCGGCGGTCATCACCTCGCGCTGCGCGTGATACCCGTTGCGGACCACCAGGCGGTGGCCGTCCTCGTCGATCTCACCGGCGTGCCGGCAGATGTAGTCGGCGACTTCGGCCTGCAGGGCTGCGGCGAGCATCTGCCGGGCACCGTCGCGGACGATCTCGTCGAGCAACGAGCGCCCCGAACCGGCCTCGTCGCCGGACTCGTTCGGGTCCTGGCCTTCGTGTACTACCGTGAGCACGGGCGTGCCTTCCCGCCAGCGCGCCAACGCTGGTCTTGATCAGAATCCTGTGACTTCGTCGATCATCTTCCGGGAAGGCGCGCCCTCCCGGGATCCACAGGTTCTGGTCATTGCTCCGCTGCCATATCGCACACGTGCTGTGGGGCGGTCTCCTGATGGTGGCCGCCCTGGTCGTGTTGCTGTCGTTTCTCGGTCGCGCTCCACACCGGATCGCGGTGCTCGTCGGGGGAATCGGATTCGGCTTGTTCCTCGACGAGGTCGGCAAGTTCGTGACGAAGACCAACGACTACTTCTACCGTCCCTCGGTCGCCATCATGTATGTGGTCGTGGTGCTGGTCCTGGTGGCCAATCGGGCTGTACACGCGGCCCGGCGTCCGACGCCCGAGGAGAATGTGGCAAATGCCGCGGCCACGGTAGTGGAGGGGTTGGTGCACGGACTCACGCCGACGTCGCGAGATCAGGCGATGGCCCAACTCGAGGCGGCGCCGCGGACGGGGCCGATCATGCAGTGGTCGACCGGATCGAGGGCCTGGTCGGGCAGTGCGGTGTCGTCACTGCCCCGTCGTCGATCTCGAACCTGCCAATCGTCCTTCGTCTGCGCGACACGTTCCGCGGAGTCCGCAGCGGCTGGGTGGCGGCTGTGCTGCTCACTGTCTTCTCGGCAGGCATGTTCGTCCATGCTGCGGTGACGCTGCGCGACGATCTGGCCGAGGATCGTGGGGACACGACCACGCTCCTTCAGTTCGTCGCGTCGGCGGCGACCACGGTGCTGTGCGTGGCGGGCACAGCGGGGTTGCGGCACGGGCGACGGTGGGCGCTACGCCTTCTCCACAGCGCCGCGCTGATCACGGTGTTCTTCGTCGATGTCATCGAGTTCGCGGTGCAGGAATTCGGTGCGCTGATCAATGTGGTGATCGGAGCTGCGGCGCTTTCGGTCTTCTCCCAGCGTTTGCGGCAGATCGCACGGCGCGAACCACTGACGGACACGGTGTAGCGATGTGGTAAATAGAGGTGCCGCTGCTACCCGTGAGCCGGTTGTCCCTTACGGTATAGACCGTGAGCATCCCAGCCCCTGATGCCGCGCGCGCTGCGGCGAGTCCAGCGTCGACCTGGCCTGCCCTTCTGACCTGGCGGGCGACCAACGTCCCCCGCATGGAATCCGTGCGTGTGCAGCTGAGTGGTCGGCGGATCAAAGCCGCCGGTCGCATTGTCGGAGCCGAGTGCTCCGAGCATCCCGCGTTCAGCGCGTCGTACGACATGGTGACCGACGAGAACGGTGTCACCCGCAGATTGTCGGTGCGCACGACGGTGGCGTCGGGTGAGCGACATATGTCGATCACGCGGTCCGAAGAGGGCATCTGGATGGTCGACAACGGCACGCATCATCAGCGGTCGCCGTTCGGAGGTGCCCTGGACGTCGACGTGATCCTCAGTCCGTTCTTCAACGCGCTGCCGATCAGGCGGTACGGGCTGCAGTCGGGCGCCGACGAGCTCGAGGTTCCGGTGGTGTACGTGAACCTGGTCGATCTCGGCGTGCAGGAGGCAACCGTCGTCTACAGCAGTGCCGCCGACGGAATCCATGTCCTGTCGCCGGTGTCGTCGTCGACGGTGACGGTCGACGAGGACGGTTTCGTCATGACCTACCGGGGACTCACGGAGCGCGTCTAGTTTTCTCCGGTCTCCTCGACCGCGAGCGCAACTGCCAGTGCCGCCGATTCGGATGGGTGGCTGCCGTGACCGTCGGTGCCGGTGGTCAGCCCGATGATCTGCAACCCGATCGGTGTCGGGCCGCCGCCGGGCGCGGGGACCGACAGGGCGGGTACCCCGAGCACGCTGAAGGGGATGCACCACTGCAGGAGTGGGCCGCGCAGGTCGACCGGGTCGGCGTCCATCGATGCGGAGCGCAGGCCGGTGGTCACGGTGATCAGTGCGTCCAGCTTCTCGATCCGGCGCAGGCGGTGCAGTGCCTCGTGCGCCAGCTTCTGCGCGGTCCGGGCCGCCCGTAGGTACTCGGAGGCCCGCCGGTCACGTTGCGCCTCGAGCAACGCTGCGGTCGCCGGCTGGTATCGGTCCGGATCTGCCTCGAACCAGCGCTGGTGTGTCTCGTAGGCCTCCGAACCGGTCACCACGGGATAAACGCCGAGCATGTCGTCGGTCTCCGGAAGCGTCACGTCCACCACTTCCGCCCCCAGGTCGGCGAGGGTCCGGCAGGCCGTGTCGAGGGCGGAGTCGAAGTCGGGGTCGGTGATGTCCCAGATGCCGCCGCGCAGTCGTCCGACCCGAAGGCCCGACACGGGGGTGCGGAGGTGTGCGACACCGGGCAGCGCGCCCCACGCGAGTCCGGCGTCGAGGCTGTCGGCGGTGAGCAGTCCGACGTGGTCGAACGTGGTGGACAGCGGGAACACGCCGTCGCGCGGCAGTGCCCGGCGACTCGGTTTGAATCCCGCGATGCCGCACAGCGCGGCCGGGGTGCGCACGCTGCAGCCGGTGTCGGTGCCGAGCGCGACGGGCACGATCCCTTTGGCCACAACTACCGCCGAGCCGGACGACGACCCACCGCTGATCAGCGTCGGATCATGGGGGTGAGCGGCAGGACCGGCCGCATTGATCAGCCCGGTGGGACCGTACGCGAACTCGTGCAGGTGAGTCTTGGCGACGACGATCGCACCGGCTTCGCGCAGCTTCTCGACGATGCGGGCGTCGCGGCCGGCGGGCGGGGCGTCGGCGAGGACGTTGCTGCCGCAGCGCGTGGGCAATCCTGCGACGTCGATGTTGTCCTTGACGGCCACCGCGACCCCGTGCAGGGGGCCGATCCAATTGCCCGCGGCGATTTCCGCGTCGGCACGTGCCGCGGCCTCGAGGGCGGCGTGATCGTCGCGGGCGGCGACGATGTTCGACCATGCGGTGCCGTCGAGAGCGTCGAGATCGGACAGCACCTTCCGGATGTGATCGGTGGAGGTGGTCTTCCCGGCGGCGAGGGCCGACGCGGTATCGCGCAGGTTCATCGCGTCCACACCTGTCCCCGGCGACCGGCATCGCGGAGTCGTTCGATCCAACCCTCGTCACCGGGGGCTATGCCGGTGATCGGCCGGCGCTCCCGCTGCTCGTAGCGTCGCCGTGCTTTGTGACCGGCGCGTGTGAGATCACGTGTGCTGCCGTCGGCGAGCTGGTCGCGGGCGATTCGCAGCACCTCCAATGTTTCGTCGAGGGTTGCGAGCAGAGCCGTCGCATTTCCCTCGCACATGGCATCGACCAGCGCCGGAGCGGTCGCGGCGACGCGGGTGCCGTCGCGGAACGATCCTGCGGCCAGCCCGAGGGCGAGGTCGCCGCCTGCGGCCCCGGACAGTGCAAGGGCTTCGGCGAGTACGTGCGGCAGGTGGGAAATCCGTGCGACGGCGGCATCGTGCTCACCCGACTCGGCGGGCACGACCACGGAGCCGCAGTCGAGGGCGAGGTCGGCGACCTGCTGCCACACGCCGGGGTCGGTGCCGTCGTCGACGGTGACGACCCACACGGCGTCGCGGAACAGCTCTGCCGTACCCGCGGACCATCCGGATTCGGCGGTGCCGGCCATCGGATGACCGCCGACGAAACGCGCGGAGAGACCGTGCGCAGTGACCACCGCCGCAACTTCCTTCTTGACGCTGACCACGTCGGTCAGGGCGACGTGCGGTGCGTGCTCGGCGACTGCGGCAAGGACGGTGTCGACGGCAGGCATGGGCACCGCGACGACGACGAGGGCGTCGGTGTCCGCGGCGCGTGTCAGTGCCGCCGTCAGGTCGGTGGAGGCGTCGAAACCGTCCGCGACTGCTGCGCCGACAACCTGCGGCGATCGGTTGTAGCCCCAGGCCGAGCGGCCGGTCGCGACCGCGGCACGCAGGACGGATCCGCCGATCAGACCGAGGCCGAGGACGCAGACGGGTGGGGCGGAGGCTGCTGTGGACACAGCATCAGGTTGGCATATTCACCGGTGGACTTCATTCAGGGGACGCGGCAGACTACCGTTGCGCGCATGGCAGCACAGCGTGTAGGGAACAAGAGCCCTTCCGTGAGTTCGACCGAGGCAGACGACATCGACGGGTTCGCCGTCGCCGTGACACGGGAGGAGGGTCGCTGGAAGTGCCGTGCACTGACGGCGGCTGCGTTGACGAGTTTGGACGCGGCGGTGACGGAACTGCGCGAGTTGCGTAGCTCCGGTGCTGTGTTCGGCTTGCTCGACGTCGACGACGAATTCTTCATCATCGTGCGGCCGGCTCCGGCGGGCACCCAATTGTTGCTCTCGGACGCCACGATGGCTGTGGACTACGACATCGCTGCGGACGTACTCGATGCGCTGAACGTCGAGATCCCCGACATCGACCCGGACGAGCTGGACGACGTGGAGCCCTGGGAAGAGGGCGATCTCGGCATCCTGTCGGACATGGGGCTGCCGGAACCGGTGTTGTCGGTGATCTTGTCCGAGACCGATCTGTATCCGGACGAGCAGCTCGAGGAGATCGCACAGCGCCTCGGGTTCGAGGATGTGTGGAGCGCGACGCTGGACAAACTGCGTTAGATGACGCTGCGCGACGACGAGAAGCTCATCCGGGTCGCGCTGGAGGTGGCGAGTGCGGCGCCCGCCGGAGACGTTCCGGTGGGCGCGGTGGTGTTCGCGGCCGACGGCACGGAACTTGCGCGAGCGGCGAATTCTCGAGAGGCGACGGGAGACCCGACGGCGCACGCCGAGATTCTGGCGCTGCGGGCCGCAGCACGTGTGCACGGGGACGGCTGGCGTCTCGAGGGTGCCACGCTCGCGGTGACGCTGGAGCCGTGCACCATGTGCGCCGGTGCGTCGGTGCTTGCCCGCGTCGAACGGATTGTGTTCGGTGCGTGGGAGCCGAAGACCGGCGCGGTGGGGTCGCTGTGGGACGTGGTGCGCGACCGTCGGCTCACTCATCGCCCGCAGGTTCGCGGTGGCGTTCTCGCCGACGAGTGCGCGGGGGTCCTCGAGGAATTCTTCCGCACCCATCGCACCCCCGATGCGACGTCCTGACCGGCGGATTTCGACACCGGCACGCGATCCGGTATTGTCTTTTAGCGGTGGCGTGTCCGAGCGGCCTAAGGAGCACGCCTCGAAAGCGTGTGACGGGTAACCCCCGTCCGTGGGTTCAAATCCCACCGCCACCGCCAAGAGTCCCTCACCTGTTCAGGCAGGTGAGGGACTTTTTTATGGCGAGCTCGTGAGAACGGAACGTTTCCGGCTGTACGCGAAGTAGATGACCACGCCGATGAGCATCCACACCACGAACCGCAGCCATGTCTCGACCGACAGGTTCACCATCAGCCACACGCATGCCAGAACCGCGAGGATCGGCACGAGCGGTACCCACGGCACGCGGAATCCCCGTTCGAGATCCGGCCGGGTACGACGCAGCACGATCACGCCGAGCGACACCAGGACGAACGCGAACAGGGTGCCGATGTTGACCATCTCTTCGAGCGTGCCCAGCGGAATCAGGCCGGCGAGCACGGCGACCACCACGGTCACGAGGACGGTCGTGCGTACCGGGGTCCCGTGCCTTCCGGTGTGCGAGAGCCGGCGCGGCATGAGGCCGTCGCGGGCCATCGCGAACAACACACGTGTCTGCCCCAGCATCAGCACCATCACGACCGTCGTCAGACCGGCCAGGGCGCCGATCGAGATGAGATTCTTCGCCCAGTCCATGCCGTTGAGCGCGAAGGCTGTCGCGAGTGTCGAGTCGTCGCCCTCGAGGTCCTTGTAGTTCACCATCCCGGTGAGGACCAGGCTCACCGCGACGTACAGCACCGTCACGATCGCGAGGGAACCGAGAATGCCGATGGGCACGGCTTTCTGCGGATTGCGGGTTTCCTCCGCGGTCGTAGCGACCACGTCGAATCCGATGAACGCGAAGAACACCAGGCTCGCCGCCGCAAGGAGTCCGTACCACCCGAAGGTGCTGCCACCGGCCCCGGTGGCGAACGAGAACAGCGACTGATGCAGGCCCTCGCCGGTGTCTCCGGCTTCCGACGGAGGAATGTACGGCGAGTAGTTCTCCGCCTTGATGTAGAAGGCGCCGAGGACGACCACGAACAGCACCACCGCGATCTTGATGGACGTGATGACCAGCGATACCCGCGACGACAGTTTCGTGCCTGTCGCGATCAGCACACCGATCACCACGACGATCAGGATCGCGCCCCAGTCGACCTTCACCGAGCCGATCATGAAACTCGGGGCGATCCCCATGACTTCGCCGAGATAGAGCGACCAGCCTTTGCCGACCACCGCAGAGGCAAGTGCGAACTCCAGGATGAGGTCCCAGCCGATGATCCAGGCCACGAACTCGCCGAACGTCGCGAACGAATAGGTGTAGGCGCTACCGGCGACGGGCACGGTCGAGGCGAACTCCGCGTAGCACAGGGCCGCGAGCGCACACGCGATCGCCGCGAAGACGAATGCCAGCGACACCGACGGACCGGCGACGTTGCCGGCAGTGCGGGCCGTGAGCGTGAAGATGCCGGCGCCGATGACGACAGCGACACCGAACACGATGAGATCCCACGCGGTGAGGTCTTTGCGCAGTTTCGAGTCGGGTTCGTCGGTGTCCCGAATGGATTGCTCCACGGACTTGACGCGAAAGAGTCCGCCCTTGCGCGTTTCACCGACTCGAGTCATGGTCGTTCCTCTCGTGCCGAGGAACCTACTCGCTGCGGGTACCCGGTACGCGGGGATACCCGACCGGCCCGCTGCAGAAACCCGGCCTCCGCAAGTTTGCGCGCCCTACGGAGATTTACTGCCGGAATTGCCGACGTATATCCCCATTCACCGCGCAAAGATCGGGAACGAGCTCGTGGAGCTACGTCGTGGCGGATTCCTCCACCTTGTCGGTCTCGGCCGTCGTGCCGCGCGGCACGGTGTACGTGGCGATCACGCAGAGGATTGCGACGGCAAAACAGGCCAGGGTGTACCAGAGGTTCCCGATGGGATCGCCGTTGCTCGTGACACCGTCTTCGGCGGCGAAGTAGTCCGGCAACGCGGTCGCCCACAGCACGGCCAGCACACCCAGGTAGATCACGCTGAACCGCTGGACGAAAACGTTCGTGTGCGGGGCGGGACCCGGGCCTTCCCGTCGCAACCGCGACCACTGGCCGGTCAGCGCCCACACGGCAACTACGGAGACCACGACGAGTTCGAGTGCGTAGACGATGCCGCGGACCGGTGTGCCGGCCAGGCCGAGAACGGTCGCGGGAAGCGGCAGGATGAAGGTGCCCAGCGACGCCAGCAGACCGACCACCACCGTGCGCCAAGCCAGCGCGGGCCCGGCGAAGTTCCTGCCCTGGTCGGCGTGGCGGCCGACGAAGAACTGCACGCACAGCGCCAGCGACATCGGCCACAGCGCAGCGAACACGACGACACTCGGGAGCGGCACCGCGTCGAAGAAGGGCTGGTTGACGGGGTTCTCCAGCGACCACTCCCACCACCGCAGCTGCGGTCCGAGGTGGTCGAAGATCTCGTAGAACGCGTGATGGACGAAGCCCACGGACGCGGCGCCGACAAGCAGCCCGTACTTCCGGAACACGCCCAGCATCCGGACGATCTCGAAGGCCAGCGTGGCCATCAGCGGATAGATCGCGACGATGTACAGCGGGAGCCGACCCCACATGAAGTCCACGGTGAACACGTTGTGCGCGAACATGGTGTCCACGTGCTCTTCGATACCGAAGGCACCGGGAAAGTACAGGGGCGGTTCGATGATGAACAGGAACGCGGTCGCGCCGAACCAGAGCGCCAGGTTGGTGGGATCACCGTTCCGGCGCCAGCGCAGCACGGCGAACACGAGCGCGAGCACCGCACCGACGACGATGGTCAGCTCGAGGACCGGCAGCGTCCAGTTCTCGAGCGCGAACGGACTGCGGAATTCGACGACACCGCCGGCTTCCTCGCACGAGAAGCCCAGTCGCACCGCGAGATCGGAGAAGGTGGGGGAGCACAGATCGGACATCAGTTGGCTCCCGGCGATGCGACGGTCTCGGCGGTGTACCACTTGGTGACGTCGTAGCCGGCGTCGTAGCGGTCGAACCACACCCCGGCCAGCGCGGGAAGATTCTCGTGTGCGGGATCGTGCCGGGGCATCTGACTGCGGACGACGCCCCGCAGAGCGACGAGTTGTTCGCCGAGTGAGAGATCGTCGAATGCGCGCGGCATCGGGCCGTGGTCCTGGGCCTTCAAGCCCGGAATCAGCTTGTGCAGCTTCTGCTTACGGCGGTGCGAGGCGAACATCGACAGTGCGTCGATCTTGCGCTCCTCGATCGGCACGTGCCGGTTGAAACCGTCGCATGCGATCCTGATGACGTCGAGGACGTGTTTGAACACGGACGGCGCCACGCGCATCCGGTAGAGATCGCTGCCGACGACGGATTCGAAGATGATCAGGGCCGAACTGCGATGCTCGACTTCTTCGACGAAGTGCCAGATGAACAGCGACGCGACCCGGTCGTCGCCCGGCCGGAACAGGGTCGAATCGTTGTCGAGCATCAGTTTGAAGACGGGGGTGAAGGTCGCTTCGAGATCGGCGGTGTAGGCCAGGCGGTACTTCAGAGACGTCTCGGCGGTGAGCTTGTCGTAGGCGCGGATCACGTCGTCGAGGGTTTCCTGCAGGCCCGGATACCGGGCGATCAGGGCTCGGACATGCTGGCGATGCGCGGTGGAGTGCTGGCCCTCCTGGCGTGTGAACGCGTCGGCTTCCTCGGCGACAGCAGGATCGGTGATCAGCGGTTTCGTCTGCGCGATCATCTGCACGATCATCTTCTCGAAGCCGACCGCGAGGAACGAGACGGCGTTGGCCATGCTCGAGAAGGCGGGATTTTCTTCGTTCCACAGGAACGGCACGTCGTAGTCCTCGAAAGCGAAGCGCATCTTTCGAACTTGAAGATCGGTCACGGTGCGACACCTCGTATTCGGAAGTCGGCGGGTCGGCGGCCTTTCGGACGCGCGGAAGCCCCAGTGGCGTGAATCATACACACGACGCTCCGTCTGTATGATCACTTTTGCGGAGCATTTCTGTGAGAGGTCGCGGACGTTGCCGCGTGCTAGCGTCGGCCCTTCATGCAGGAGGAAGCGCAGTGGCACGAAGACGTGGGTGGGGCGGCAGCCCCCCGGACAGTGACGACGAGGCGTCCCGTCGAATTGTTGCTGCTGCCGTCGAGCTCATCGGACGCACCGGGGCGCCGATCGGCATCGCCGACGTGGCCGAATCGCTGGGCGTCATCCGCCAGACGGTGTACCGGTATTTTCCCAGCGCCGAAGCCCTGATCAGAGCCGCGGCCATCGCATCGGTGGCCGGATTCCTCGATCGGCTGACGCAGCACGTGATGGGTCTGGACGACCCGGTCGACGCCGTCGTCGAAGGAGTGGTCTACACGCTCGCGGAGGTGCGGCGAACCCCGCACCTGGGCATCCTGCTCTCGGGCTCGCACTCGGCCGTGCACCCCGACGGTCTGACCTCCACCGAAGCGCAAGCGTTCGGGATGACGATGATCAAGCGTTTCGACGTCGATTGGGAGCGCTACGGATACGACGACTCCTCGCTCGAGGAGCTCGTCGAATATCTTCTGCGGACCATGCAGTCGTTCTTCGTGTCGCCGGGTACCCCGCCGCGGAGCGACGACGAGATGCGCCGCTACCTGCAGCGGTGGGTGGGTACCGCGGTGGCCGCGCAGGCAGGACCGGCCGAGGCGCGGTAGCCGGACCGATCCTGAAACCTGTCACCTCGACGGCACCCCGCGGATCCGAGCCTCAAATACTCTCGGCGCATGCGAAAAATCTGGTTCTCGCTCGGAGCCGTGGTGATCTTGGCATTGCTGGGCTTCTTCGTCGCGCCGTGGGTGTACGGAAACTTCATAGCCGAGGACGACGCGCCGGCCGCTTCGGTGTCCACGGCGGGAGCCGAGGCCGCGACCGGTGAGCTCGACGGCACCTGGACGGTGGTGCCCGGAACGGAACCGAACCGCACCGCAGCCGGTTACACCGTTCACGAGGTCCTGCGCGGCGCCGACGTGACGGTGGTGGGTAGCACCGATCAAGTGACCGGTTCCGCGACGATCGAGGACGAAACCCTGACCGCCGGTGAGGTCGTGGTGCAGGTGGAGGACATCACGACCGACATCTCGCAGCGCGACGGGCAGTTCCGGACCCGGGTCATGGACACCGCGAACCATCCGACCGCCGGATTCGTGCTGACCGAGCCCGTCGATCTGTCGTCGCTGCCCACCGACGGCACCACCGCGACCGTGCGGGCCACGGGAACTCTGACGTTGCGCGGTGCGGAGCGGCCGGCGACCGTCGACATCGAGGTGCTGCGCAGCGGTGAGGACATCGTGGCGTCCGGCAGCATCCCCACCACCTGGCCGGACTACGGAATCGAACCGCCGAGCCTCGGCTTCGTGACGGTGGACGACGCGGGCAGCGTCGACTTCCTGATCACCCTCGAGCGGAACTGACCGGCTCGATCGACGGCTCCGCCGGTACCCATCCGGGCGGCCCGAACGTGTAGCCGAGCTTGGCGCGCCACGTGGCCGCCGCGCGCCAGTCCCGCGCGATCGCCCGGTACTCGTGGGTTTGCAGATCCCAGATGTTGTACGTCCCGATCGGTTTGGTGAGCCCGTAGGTGGGGCGGTGCGTCTCGGCCTGGAATGTACCGAACATCCGGTCCCACAGGATGAGGATGCCCCCGTAGTTGCGGTCGAGATATTCGGGATCGGATCCGTGGTGCACGCGGTGGTGCGAGGGAGTGTTGAACACGAACTCGACGGGGCGCGGCAACTTGCCGACCCGCTCGGTGTGCACGAAGAACTGGTAGACGAGGTTCACGGAGAAACCGACGAACACCATCCACGGCGGAATGCCGATGAGCGGCAGCGGGAGCCACATGACGATCTCACCGCTGTTGTTCCACTTCTGCCGCAGTGCGGTGGCGAAGTTGAAGTACTCGCTGGAGTGGTGTGCCTGATGGGTCGCCCACACCAGGCGCACCCGGTGCGCCATGCGGTGGTACCAGTACCAGAGCAGGTCGACGCCGAGCAGCAGGATCACCCAGGTGTACCAGGCGTCCGCGGGCAGGTGCCACGGCGCGAGGTACACCCAGATCGCCGAGTAGCCGACGAGCGCGAGCAGCTTCCATGCGGCGCTGGTCGCCACGGAGACGATCCCCATCGACAGGCTCGCCCGGGCGTCGCGCAGCTCGTAGCCCCCGCGCGGGGGATGGGCGCGACCGTCGAGACCGGGCTCGGTGTGCTCGAGAGTGCGGGCCGCCGTCCATTCGAGGACGAGGAAGAGGAGGAACGCCGGTATCGCCAGTGTCACGGGATCGTGCAACGGCTCGAGAAGCGATCCCCACGACTGAAGCAGGGTCTCCCACATCGGGACCTCCGGTGAAGATGTGAACGACTGTCCAATGTACCCGCAGTGTGTTGTGTATCACCAGGGTGCAGGGGCGGGCCCGGCTTCTCCCTAATCTTGGTAGGAATTGCCGGTCGCTCCCCGCGGCCGAGCGCGCGAGGAGGCGTACGGGTGCACATCACCGCGAGAGTCGACTACGCCGTGCGCACGCTGCTCGAGTTGGCGGCTGCCGGCGACGGCCCGGCCAAGGCGGAAGGGCTTGCGACGGCACAGAGGATTCCGCACAAGTTTCTCGAGGCCGTGCTGGCGGATCTGCGGCGCGGCGGACTGGTCAACAGCCGCCGCGGCCCGGAGGGAGGCTACTGGCTGGCCCGCCCGGCGAGCGAGATCTCGATCGCGGATGTCATTCGCACCGTCGAGGGTCCACTCGCTTCGGTGCGCGGCGAGCGGCCCGAGGAGGTCGTCTACTCCGGCCCGGCCGAGCGGTTGCGCGACGTATGGATTGCGGTGCGGGTGAACCTGCGCGCGGTGCTCGAAGAAGTGACGCTGGCGGACGTCGTCGCGGATGATCTGCCCGCGTTCGTGCGGGAGCTCACGGCGGATCCCGGGGCCTGGACCCGGCGCGGGGTGTGAGCGGCGCGACTGTCGGGGTGAGGGTGTGGCCGATTCCATAATTTTGCAGAGCTCTGCAAAGTTACAGAGCTCTGCAAAATCGGTACCGTCGATGTAGTGAGTCTCCAACCCGGTCTGCGCGACCGAAAGAAAGCCGCCACTCGGGCGGCGTTGGCGGAAGCCGCAGCCGAACTCGCCCGCGAGTACGGACTGCACGACGTCACCGCCGACGCGATCGCCGCGCGGGCGGGTGTGTCCACCCGCACCTTCCACAACTACTTCACCAGCAAGGAAGAAGCGGTCCTCGTGCACCTCGAGGGTCTGATCGAAGTGTGGATCGGGTTGCTGCGCCGGCGGCCCGCGGACGAACACATCATGCTCTCGCTCCAGGAGTGCGCGATCGGGCTCGTGACCGATCCGCACTGGTCGTTCGACGAGATCGGCGCGTGCGTCACCGTCGTGGAGGAAAGCTCGGCACTGCTTGCCCGGAGCATCGAGGTCGAAAAGCGGTCGGCGCGGCTGCTCGTCGACGTCATCGCCGAACGCACCGGTACCGATCCGGCGACGGAGCTGTATCCCAATCTGGTCCACCACACGGCCCTGGGAGCCATCAAGGCGGCCATCGAAATGCATCTCGCCGGAGCCGAACAGTCGCCCGAAACACTCATCCGCGATGCCTTCGCCCAACTACGGCTCGGTTTCCCCTAGCGGTCCACCGCCCGCCGACCACCCGCACGACACGTTTCCCCGAGAAAGGTGCCTTCCGTGGCAACCTACCTGTATCGGATCGGCAAGTTCGCCTACCGGCGAAAAGGCGCGGTCCTGTCCTTCTGGATCGCGGTCCTCGTACTCTTCGGAGTCGGTGCCGCGACCCTGTCCGGACCCACCACCGACTCGTTCACGCTGCCCGGCACCCCGGCGCAGCAGACGCAGGACCTCATGGCCGAACGCTTCCCGGCGGCCGAAGATCCGATGAGCGCCCTCAGCGCCCGGTACGTCTTCCAGGCCCCCGAGGGGCAGACCCTCGACGACCCCACCAACCAGGAGGCCGTCGAGGAGGTGCTCGCCGCGGTCCGTGGCATCGAGCGCGTCTCCGCGCCGGCGAAGATCGATCCGGCGACCGCCTCTCCCGAACAGCAGGCCGGGGTGCTGGTCAATCCGGTCCGCGCCGACGCGGGCCTCGTCGAACAGATGAAGGCCGCCGCCGCGCAACAGGGCACTCCCGAGGAAGCCGCGCTCGCCGACGCCCGGGCGCTGTCGCCGCTGAGTGCAGACCGCACCGTCGGCTTCGTGACCGTCCCGTTCGACGGTGCGATCACCGACGCCAACGAGACGATGCGTGAGAAGATTGTCGCCGCCGCCGACCTCGGTCGGGATGCGGGTCTGAATGTACAGGTCAGCGGCACCGCTGCCGCCGAGATGACCATGCCCGGCGGCACCGCCGAACTCATCGGTATCGGCATTGCCGCGATCGTGCTGACGCTCACGTTCGGCTCCCTCGTCGCCGCCGGTCTGCCCCTGATCACCGCGCTCGTCGGCATCGGCATCGGCAGTCTCGGTATCACCATCGCGACCGGCTTCGCGGACTTGAGCTCGATGACGCCGACGCTGGCCATCATGATCGGCCTGGCCGTCGCCATCGACTATTCGCTGTTCATCGTCTCCCGGTTCCGCCACGAGCTCACCCTCAGCTCCGATCGGGCCGAAGCCGCCGGTCGTGCAGTCGGCACCGCAGGCTCCGCCGTAGTCTTCGCCGGCCTGACCGTGATCATCGCGCTGATGGCGCTCAGCGTCGTCGGGATTCCGTTCCTGTCGGTGATGGGTTACGCCGCCGCGTTCACGGTGCTGATGGCCGTGCTCATCGCGATCACGCTGCTGCCCGCCGTGCTCGCGCTGTTCGGCGAGAAGGCGTTCGCCGGCCGCATCCCGGGCCTGAGTCAGAGCGATCCCGAGGGCGACCAGGCCACCCCCGGTGCGGCCCTGAAGTTCATCGGTGCCGTCACCCGTCGCCCACTCGTGCCGCTGGTTGCCGGTGTCGTGCTGCTCGGTGTGCTGGCACTGCCCGCGACCGGTCTCCGGCTCGCCCTGCCGTCGGAGGCGACCGGTGATCCGAAGACCAGCGCCCGCCAGGCCTACGACCTGATCGAAGAAGGCTTCGGGCCCGGACGTAACGGACCGCTGCTCGTCGTCGCCGACGCCCGCGACGCCGACGTGTCGCCGCCGGCCGCCTTCGGCGCCGTCGTCGCGTCCCTGTCCGAGCACGACGAAGTGGTCAATGCCCAGGTCGTGACAGTCAACGAGGCCGGTGACACCGCCCAGATCCTCGTCACCCCGCGCAGCGGCCCGAGTGATCCCGCCACCATGGATCTGGTCTCGAGCATTCGGGACGGGGAAGCGCAACTGCAGGACGAGTTCGGTGTGTCCTACGGCGTCACCGGGCAGACCGCGCTCGAGGGCGACGTGTCCGCGAGCCTGCAGAGCGCGCTCGTGCCATACCTCGCAGTGGTCGTGGGCCTCGCATTCATCCTGCTCATGCTCGTGTTCCGCTCGATTCTGGTACCGCTCACCGCAACCCTGGGCTTCCTGCTGAGCGTTGTGGCCACCTTCGGTGCCACGGTTGCCGTATTCCAGAACGGCTGGGGCGGGCTGATCTCGAACCCGCAGCCCCTCGTGAGCTTCATGCCGATCATCCTCATCGGCGTCGTCTTCGGTCTCGCCATGGACTATCAGGTGTTCCTGGTGACGCGCATGCGTGAGGACTACGTGCACGGCGCGTCCGCCCTCGACGCGGTCCGCAGCGGTTTCGGCCACGGCGCCCGCGTGGTCAGTGCCGCCGCCGTCATCATGATCTCCGTGTTCGCCGCGTTCATCGCAGAACCGGACTCGCTGATCAAGTCGATCGGCTTCGCGCTCGCCGTGGCAGTCTTCTTCGATGCCTTCATCGTCCGCATGGTCATCATCCCCGCGGTCATGGCGCTGCTCGGCGACAAGGCCTGGTGGCTACCGGCTCGGCTCGACAAGATCCTGCCGAACGTCGACGTCGAAGGAGAAAAGCTCACCCGCGAGCTCGGCCTGTCCGAACCCACCCCGGAAACGGCGCGGGTGTGACGGCGTCCGCAGCGGCCGATCTGCAAAGGTAGCGTAATGCCCATGTTGGTTCGGCTGCTGCGGCGCTTTCTCGCGCCCTACCGGGGCGCACTCATCGCAGTGGTGCTCCTGGAGCTCGTCGCCACCGGGAGCATGCTGCTGCTGCCGAGCCTCAACGCGGACATCATCGATCGCGGTATCGCGGTCGGCGACATCGACTTCATCCTGAGCACCGGACTGCTGATGCTGCTGTTCAGCGCGGTGGAGGTCGGTTGCTCGATCGCTGCGCTGTACTTTGCGGCGCGCGCCGCCATGTCGTTCGGCAGGGACGTCCGGCTCGCGCTCGTACAACATGTCGGAGAGTTCTCGTCCCGAGAATTCGGCACGTTCGGTGCGCCGTCGCTGATCACCCGCAACACCAACGACGTGCAGCAGGTGCAGATGCTGGTCCTCATGACCTGCACCATCGTGGTGGTGTCGCCGATCATGGGGATCGGCGGCATCTTCATGGCGCTGCGCGAGGATCCCGGCACCTCGGTCGTCCTGGCGGTCGCGGTGCCGGCACTGATCCTGACGATGGTCGGATTGATCGCGTTGATGCTGCCCGGATTCCGGGTCATGCAGAAGCGCATCGACGGCGTCAACCGCGTGTTGCGCGAACAGATCACCGGTATCCGGGTGGTGCGGGCATTCGTCCAGGACGACACCGAGCGTGGCCGCTTCGACCGCGCCAACGACGACCTCACCGCCACGGCACTGCGCGTGGGCCGGGTCAACTCGATGCTGTATCCGGCGGTGATGCTGATCGCCAACGTCAGCACGGTCGCCGTTCTGTGGGTCGGCGGGCAGCGTATCGACTCCGGTGCCATGGAAGTCGGTTCGATTACCGCGATGATCACCTACGTCGCGCAGATCCTCATGGCGGTACTGATGTCGTCGTTCGTCGCGATGATGGCACCGCGCGCCGCGGTGTGCGCCGAGCGCATCCTCGAGGTCCTCGACACCGAACCGTCCGTCGCGAAACCTGCCCGGCCCGTGCAGCATCTGCCCGAGCAGGTCTCCCTCGAGTTCCGCAGCGCGGGCTTCTCGTACCCGGGAGCGGACGCGCCCGTCCTGCGCGACATCTCGTTCCGGGCCGATCCGGGCACCACCACCGCGATCATCGGCGGCACCGGATCGGGCAAGACCACGCTCATGCGGCTGATACCCCGGCTGATCGACGTGACTTCCGGCGCGGTGCTCGTGTCCGGCCTCGATGTGCGGACGATGGATCCCGCGGTGCTACGCGCCCGCATCGGTGTGGTGCCGCAGAAGGCATACCTGTTCTCGGGCACCATCGCCGACAACCTCCGGTACGGCCGCACCGACGCCACCGACGACGAACTGTGGCACGCGCTGGAAGTCGCGCAGGCCGCCGACTTCGTGCACGCCGCTCCCGACCGATTGGACACCGTGCTGTCCCAGGGCGGCACCACCGTCTCCGGCGGGCAGCGACAGCGACTGGCCATTGCCCGCGCGCTGGTACGCCGGCCCTCGATCTACCTGTTCGACGACGCCTTCTCCGCTCTCGACCCCGCCACCGACGCGCGACTGCGCGCGGCACTCGAACCGGAGACCCGCAACGCATGCGTCGTGATCATCGCGCAGCGCGTGTCGACGGTTCAGGATGCGGACCACATCGTCGTCCTCGACAGCGGCACCATGGTCGACTCCGGCAGCCACCTCGGACTACTCGGTCGGTGCCGGACGTACGCGGAAATCGTCGAGTCCCAGCGGATGGCGGTGCTATGACGACTCCGGAAGAGGCCGCGCCGTCGCGGATGCGCACGGTCGGCCGCGTCCTCGGGCTGCTGCACCCGCATCGGTATGCGGTCTACTCGGTGCTTCTCGCCGCGTTCCTGGGAGTGGTGAGCTCGTCGATCGCGCCGTTCGTGCTCGGTCGCGGCACCGACGTCATCTTCAACGGGGTCATCGGGCAGCAACTGCCCGCCGGCCTCTCGAAAGAGGCCGCCGTCGCCCGGTTGCGCGCAGAAGGCCGCGACCAGTTCGCCGACATGGTGTCGGGCATGTCGGTGGTGCCGGGCGTGGGTATCGACTTCGGCAACCTCGGCCGGATCCTCGTCATCGTCCTCGCACTGTATCTGCTGTCGTCGGCGCTGATCTGGGCCGCCGCGTACGGCCTGAACGAGATCGTGCAGCGTGTGGTGCGCGACATGCGATCGAGCGTCGAACGCAAGATCCACAAACTACCGCTCAAGTACTTCGACACCCACTCGCGCGGCGATCTGCTCAGCCGCGTCACCAACGACATCGACAACGTGTCGGCCGGCATGCAGGAGTCCATCAGTCAGCTCGTACTGGCCGTGCTCACCCTCATCGGCCTCGTCGTGATGATGCTGGTTATCTCCCCACTGCTCGCACTCGTCGCGATCCTGACGGTGCCCGCCTCGGTGGTGGCCACCGTGCTCGTGGCGCGACGGTCGCGGAAACACTTCGCAGCCCAGTGGGAAGCGACCGGTGTGCTCAACGGGCAGATCGAGGAGGCCTTCACCGGCCACGAACTCATCACCGCATACGGCCGGACCGAGGTGGTGCAGGAACGGTTCACCGACACCAACGAATCGCTGTTCCGTGCGGCCTACCGCGCCCAGTTCGTGTCGGGGCTCGTGATGCCGCTGGTGACCTTCCTCGGCAACATCGGGTACGTCGTCGTCGCGGTTCTCGGTGGCCTGCGGGTCGCGTCGGGCACCGCGACTCTCGGCGAGATCCAGGCGCTCATCCAGTACTCGCGCCAACTCGTGCAGCCTCTTGCTCAGATCGGCGCGATGGTGAACCTGCTGCAGTCGGCAGCGGCGTCGGCCGAGCGGGTGTTCGCGATCCTCGACGAAGACGAGGAGCAACCGGAATCGCCGGCGCCCACGATGCCGTGGAGCCGGCACGGCCTGGTCGAGTTCGAGGACGTGTCGTTCTCGTATCTGCCGGACCGTCCGCTGATCGAGAACCTGTCGCTGCGGGCCGAACCCGGCCAGATGATCGCGATCGTCGGTCCCACCGGCGCCGGCAAGACGACGCTGGTGAACCTGATCCTGCGGTTCTACGAGGTCGATGCCGGCCGGATCCTCGTCGACGGGGTCGACATCACGTCGATGTCGCGCGACGAGCTGCGCTCCCGCATCGGGATCGTTCTTCAGGACACGTGGCTGTTCGGCGGAACGATCCGCGAGAACATCGCGTATGGCAACCCGTACGCGACCGAGAACCAGATCATGTCCGCCGCCCGAATGAGTTATGTCGACCGGTTCGTGCGGGCACTGCCCGACGGATACGACACCGTCGTCGACGAAGAGTCGGGCAGCCTCAGCGCCGGTGAGCGCCAGCTCATCACGATCGCGCGCGCGTTCGTATCGAAGCCGTCGATCCTCATCCTCGACGAAGCGACGAGCTCCGTCGACACCCGCACCGAGCTGCTGGTGCAGCAGGCCACCGCGCGGTTGCGCGACGACCGCACCAGCTTCGTCATCGCCCACCGCCTCTCGACCATCCGCGACGCCGACCGCATCGTCGTCATGGAGGACGGACGGATCGTCGAGCAGGGTACGCACGAGGGCCTGCTCGAATCGAACGGCGCCTATGCGCGGTTGTACGACGCGCAGTTCAAGGCGCTCGTGGAGTGACAGAGCCGATGTTGTACATCGGAGAGTTCGCGGTATTGCCCAGCAGTCAGCGCTGCGCCGAACCGGTCGAGGTGGTCGCGAACGACAACTGTGCTAGCGCAACACTTCCCGTGCCGTCCGTCGCACCGCGTCGGTGAGCGCGTCCAGTACCGGCGATTCGAGGCGCCAGCGCTGCCAGTACAGCGGCACGTCGAACGGGTCGTCGGGAGCGAGATGCACGAGGTCGGTCGTGTCGGTGAGCATGGCGTCGGGGATCATCGCCCAGCCGAGCCCGAGTTGCGCGGCGGCGACGAATTCGAGAGCGCCGGGAACATAGTTGCGCGGCGGATCGAACCGTTGCCGGGTGCGCTTGCGCAGGAAGCTGTCCTGCAGGTCGTCCTTGCGATCGAAGGTCAGCATCGGTGCGTCGCGCAGTTCGGCCGACGTCATCCCGTCCGGGAACCAGCGGGCGGCGAAATCGACACTCGCCATCGCGTGATACCGCATGGCGCCGAGCTTTTCGGACGTGCAGCCCTGTACCGGTTCGGGTACGGAGGTCACCGCGGCCATCGCGGTGCCGTCGCGCAACAGTGCGGTGGAATGGAACTCGTCCTCGCGATGCAGTTCGAACAGGGCACGGTGACGCACCGGCATCCGAGCGAGCGCACGCAGCAGCCACGTGGACATCGAGTCGGCGTTGACCACCAGTGGCACTGTCACGTAACTGCGGGAGTCGGCCGTGAATCCCAGGGCTTCGGCGGTGTCTTGTTCGAGGCGGGCAACCTGACGAGCCAGACGCATCACGGCCTCGCCCGACTCGGTGGCCGTCACCGGCCGGGTGCGCCGCAGCAGAACCTGCCCGACGTGTTGTTCGAGCGACTTGATGCGTTGGCTGACGGCAGACGGCGTGATCCGGAGAACGGCCGCGGCGCCGTCGAACGTGCCTTCGTCGAGCACCGCGGCGAAGGTGCGCAGTTGCGCGAAGTCGACGTCCATATGAAGAAAGTCTAATGCTGCGTTAGAAAAATCAACTTTGCTTGTTCTGTGCGCGTTCGTAGCGTGGCCGGTATGTCCCTCGTCGTCGCCGGTTTCGCTACAGGTCTGTCCCTCATCGTCGCCATCGGGGCGCAGAACGCATTCGTGCTGCGCATGGCCATCGCCCGCCGCCACGTGCTGCCGGTGATTGCGGTATGCGCGATCTCCGATGCGGTGCTGATCACGGCAGGAATCGCCGGGATTGCGACGATTCTGGACCGTGCGCCCGGCGCGATCGATGTGATGCGTTGGGGCGGTGCGGCTTTCCTGATCTCCTACGGACTGCTCGCTGCCCGGCGAGCACTGCGGCCGTCGGCGCTGTCCGCGGCGCCGGGCGGAGCGATCACCATCGGCGCCGCTCTCGCCACCTGCCTCGCGCTGACCTGGCTCAACCCGCACACCTACCTCGACACCGTGCTGATGCTCGGTTCCGTCGCGAACCATTACGGAAATCCGGGCCGCTGGTGGTTCGGGGCGGGCGCGGTCGCGGCGAGCGTGGTGTGGTTCGCCGCGCTCGGCTACGGCGCCCGCTACCTGCGGGCGTGGTTCGCCAAGCCCGCGTCGTGGCGGGTGCTCGACGGCGGCGTCGCGGTATTGATGCTGGGACTGGGTGCCGGACTGGTCACCGCCGGATAAGGAGCCGGATCTGCTGTCCGGTGGACCGGGGTCGGCCGGCGCAGACCTACGGCTCGTCGCGATCGGGTGCGCCCATGTCTCCCGTCTCGGGTGTGCCATCGGCGAGCCCGTACCGCAGGCGCACAGCGCCCTTCGGGCCGGCTGCCGGTGGCTCGAGGAGGGTGAGGTTCGTGGGCACCGCGCCGTCGTCGAACACCTTCTTTCCGACACCGAGCACGATCGGGTACACCCAGAGGTCGAGACGGTCGAAGAGCTTCTCGCGCAGGAGGGTCTGGACGAGGTTCAGGCTCCCGACGACCTTGACGTGTTCGTGCCTGTCACGGATCTCGCGGACCGCGTCGACCAGATCCGGACCGAGCTGTGTGGAGCCGGCCCACGAGAGGTCGGGCCGGCCGCGGGAAGCCACGTACTTCGGGATGCTGTTGAAGAGCGTGGCGATCGCGTTGTCCTCGCCGTCGCCCTGGTACGGCCAGTAGGCGGCGAAGATGTCATACGTCCGCCGGCCGAGCAGGAGGGCGTCCGTGCCCTCGTACGCGTCGCCGACCTGCGCTCCGGTGACCTCGTCCATCAGGGGCGCCTGCCAGCCGCCGAACGGGAAATCCACCGGATCCTCGTCGGGGCCACCGGGTGCCTGCCCGACGAGATCGAGCGTTGCGAACAGTTCGATATCGATCATGCCCATGCCGTGCTCCCGATGAGTTGGGTTTGTCTCGGTCGAAGAGATAGACCTGCGGGCGCCGGCAGAATCATCGCTGCGACGGCGGCATTCCGAACGGCCGCACGACCACGGCACCCCAGTCCCGCCAGAGCGGGCAGGGTGGGGGAGGACGACCGTTGAGGAAGCGGATCGCCGCGTCCTCGAATGCCGCCGATTCGGGCAGGTTCGGGTGGGAGACGCGGGCCGGGCAACCGTTTCGTTCGACATCGAGTCGCCGGCCGTCCGGCATCAGGGGTAGATCGGCGGCCGAGGGGAGGGCCATTGCCCGCACGGTCGCGGGAAGTGGCCGAGACAGGATGGATTCCGCAGCTCCCGCCGTGCCGAGTAGCTCCCGCGCGGCCGGGGTGTCCGGGTCGAAGTGGAAGCGGACCAGATCGGCGACCGGTGTTGCGACCCGCAGCAGGTCGCCGAAGACGCGACCGGGCGCGTCCACGTGGGGTGAAGGGTAGCCGGTCGGAGTACTCGGGAAAGGCCCGACCAGCAACAGTGCATCGGCGCCGACGCGGCCGGTGGCGATCGCTTCCCACACCACCCAGACGGCGTGCGAATGTGCGGCCACCACCAGTGGACGAGGCAACGCGGACGCCTGCCCGACGAACAGATCGACCTGCACTTGGAACGGACGCTGGGTGTCGCTCGGGCCGTAAGGGGCGCCCGTGCGGATCGGGCAGGTCGCGCCTCGCTGCGGCTGCCCGTCGCCCGGCCCGGCATAGGAGAAGTAGTACACCTGATCGCAGCGATAGCCGAGGCGGTGCACGTCGGTCGCGTGGATCGTTCCCCGTCCCGACGTCGAGTTGATCCCGGACAGGAGCAACAGCGAACCCGACTGCGGCGGACCGGGTTCCGGCTCGTCGTATCCGCGGGTCGCGACGAATACGGTCGACGCGACGACAAGCACCGCGGCGAGCGCAGTCGGCACCGCTCCGGGCCGGCGCAGCGCCGGGCGGTTCATCAGCGCGATCGCAAGGCCGGTCGCGACGGCCGAGACCGGCACGAGCGGCAAGGTCAGGGCAGGGACCCGGTCGGCCACCGCGCCCAGCGTCAGGACCACCGCGCAGTACGGCAGCATCACCTCGACCCGCAGCCCCCGCCGCCAGGTCGATGCGACGGCGTCGCGCAACCGGGACTCGCCCTGCCACGGCACCGGGCCGAGGACGAGCAGCAGCACTGCGATCAGGGCGACGGCGGGCCAGAACAGCCGCGAGTACAGGACCGCGTAGGCGGTGGCGTCGGCGAACGCCGCGAGCAGCACCGGCCCGAATGCAACCGTGTAGAACAGCGCCGCGAAACGCAGACGACGCGCATCGAATCCACCCAGGAGCCACGCCATCAGCGCCACCCGGACCGCGGTCACCCCGGCGAGCAATACCAGGAACAGCGGCCACGACGATGCGTGCGACAGCAGGATGCGCAGGTCGGCGAATTGATCCAGCGGCGGCAGTGCCACCAGGTGGATCAGCCCCGGCCACGTAGGGATCGCGTCCGTTGCGGCGAGCAGAACGACGAGCACGGCTGCGACCGCGAGGCGCCACCAGCGCGTCATCCGTCGCAGGCCGAAGAATTGCAGGACAGGATTGCCGACGGCTCCGGTCAGGGTGTCCGCGTTCGTCTCTCCACTTCTTTCTCGACGGCGACGGCGAGATCGTGGACGATCCTGGAATGCCATCGCTTGTGGGCCTCGAGGTCCGCGGCGAGCGCATGGCAGTCCGGGCATTCGTGTGCGGTGCTGTTCTGCGGGGTGGGCTCCATGACGTTTGCACCTCCTGGAAGTGATATCCGCTTCCACCGTGGCACGGATGTGGCACGTAATCCACGGTTGTGCGTCCGCCGGTCGGCGCGGGCAGCGGATACCGTGGCGTCCGTGCAGACGGTAGGGGTCGATCTCGCGGCGGAACCGGCGAAGACGGCGATCGCCACCGTCGCCTGGGAACACGGCACCGCGACAGTTGCGGAGTTACGGCTCGGCGCGACCGACCCGGATGTCGTGACCGCGGTGGCCGCGGCGGGCCGCAGCGGCATCGACGCGCCGTTCGGATGGCCCGACGCGTTCGTCGACTTCGTCGGCGCGCACCATCGCCTCGAGTACTCGCGCGAACGCGCACTGAACAGCCGCGCCGGACGGCTCCCGCTGGTACGGCGGTTGACCGACCGCGTCGTGCATGCCGGGACGGGAATCGTTCCACTGAGCGTGTCGGCGGATCTCATCGCGCATGTGGCGCTGCGGTGCGCTGGCCTGCTCGCAGAGCTCGAGGCCGTCGGGGTGAATGTCGATCGCGTCGACGGAGACGTGGTCGAGGTGTATCCCGCGGCTGCGCTGCAAGGCTGGAAGCTGCCGTTCAAGGGTTACAAGAACGCGAAGAACCGCGAGGCGCGGGCGGCCTCGGTGGAGGCTCTGGAACGAGCGCTTCCCGGGCTGAGGCTCGGCGGCTTCCGAGAGCTCTGCGTCTCCTCCGACGACGCGTTCGACGCGGTCGTCGCCGCGCTCGTCGCCCGCTCGGCAGCGCTCGGAAGAACCGCTCGGCCCGATGCGGCGCAGTACGCTGTCGCGAGCCGGGAGGGGTGGATCCATCTGCCGCTGTGTGGTATCCGTGAGCTGCTCTGACGGCCGTCGGTCACGGCTGCTCGGCACGCATCGCCGGTTCGAGGTGCGTGAACACCACTGTGCCGGGCAACGCCCGCTCGATGTCCGCCTCGAGCCGGCCGAGTAGGTCGTGCCCGGCGCGCACGGTCCAGTCGCCCGGCACCCGCACCGTCAGATACACGAATCTTTGCCGTCCCGATTCGCGGGTACGAGGAGGCAGAATCTCGACCGGGCCTTCGCTGCGATAGTCGTCGAGTACGCGGTTCACCTCCGCGACGTCCTCCGGACGGAGAGTGCTGTCGAGCATCCCCACAATCGAATGTTTCACCAGCCCGTAACCGATACGCAGAATGTTCAGCCCCACCACGATCGCGACGATCGGATCGAGGATGTGCCAGCCGGAGATCGCCACCAGTGCGACACCGATCAGCACTCCGACCGACGTCCACACATCGGTCAGCAGGTGATTGCCGTCGGCGATGAGCGTGATCGAGCGGTGGTGGCGGCCCACGCGTATCAACGTGACACCCACCGCGAGATTGATCACCGATGACAATGTCGACAGGGCAAGACCGATCCCGGCCTCCATGACCGGCTGCGGCGACAACAACCGGTCCACCGACGTCCACAGAATCGCCGCCGCCGCGACGAAGATCATCGTGCCCTCGACCGCCGCCGACAGATACTCGGCCTTGCCGTGACCGAAATTGTGGTTGTAGTCGGCGGGTCTCGCGGCAGTGCGCAGCGCGAGCACCCCCACGATCGCCGCGACCAGGTTGACACCCGATTCGAGCGCGTCGGACAGCAAACCGACTGAGCCCGTGAGCCACGCGGCGGTCCCCTTGAGCACAATCGTCACGACGGCCGCTGCGACGGACAACAGCATGAACCGCATCAGCAACCGGTGCTGCCCCACGTCTGTCATCGGTTCAGTGCTTGACCAAGATGAATTTTCGGCCGGTGATCTCGGTGGCGGTCAGTTCGACGTAGTTGTATTTCGGTGTCGGAACCCACGGTGTCAGCCCGAGTGCATCGACGGCCTGCACGTCGCTGAAGTGCCGCAGAATGTGCGCGAGGCCGTGCACCACCACGCTCCACGCGTTGTCCTCGGAAATGTGGTCGACCTCGAAGGCGGCCTGGGGATGGACAGTCAGCTCGGCGAGCTTGCTGCCCTCGCCGCTGCGGAAATACACCTTGCGGTCTCGGACGGCATAGTTGACCGGGTAGATCTCCGGACGCTCGTCCACCACCACGACGAGCCGCCCCACCTGTTCCGACGTGAGCAGGTCCCAGCACTGCTCTTCGGTTAGAACGGTGACGGGCTCGTCGTCGTTCGGAATCTCACTCACGACGATCCTCCTCGAATTCGATGCCGGGTTTCTCCACCTCATCACGAATGCGGACAGAACGCACTCGCAACCCGCTGCGCGGTTACGGTAGAGCCGGCCGGACGTCGCCCCGAGGAGTGCCCATGCCCGTCGCAACCGATTTCCGATGGCATACCGTGCCGGCTTCCGAGGTGGCCGAGGCATTGGCCGTCGACCCCGAGCGCGGGTTGACCGCGGCGGAGACCGAAGAGCGACTTCGAGAGCACGGCCCGAACCTGATCACCGAGGCGAAAAGCATCCCTGCATGGCGCAAGGTGCTCTCGCTGCTCGCCGACAAGATGACGATCGTGCTGGTGGTGGCTGCGGTCGTCAGCGCTGTCGTGTCGCGCGAGTGGGAGACACCCGTCGTCATCTTCGCCGTGATCACCCTCAACACCGTCCTGAACTATGTGCAGGAGTCGCGTGCCGAGAGCAGCCTGCAGGCACTGAAACAGATGTCGGTGTCCACGACCAGAGTGCGCCGCGACGGTCGCGAACAGTCGCTCTCTCGCGCCGATCTGGTGCCGGGCGATGTGGTGCTCCTCGAAGCCGGCGACACGGTGCCCGCCGACGGCCGGCTCGTCACCGCCGTGCGCCTGCAGGTGGCCGAGGCGGCGCTCACCGGCGAATCGCAACCCGGGGACAAGAGCGTGGACCCGGTCGACGACCCGCAGGCGCCCCTCGGCGACCGCACCGACATGCTGTTCATGAACACCGAGGTGACGCGGGGCCGGGCGGCAATGGTCGTCACCGACACCGGCATGCATACCGAAATGGGGGCGATCGCGGCGCTTCTCGGCTCGGCCGGTGTCGAGCAGACCCCGCTGCAGCGCCGTATCGGGCAGCTCGCGCAGACACTGACGATCGTCGCGATCGTCACGGTGATTCTCGTGTTCGTGCTGGGTCTGTTGCGCGGTCAGAGTTGGTCGGAGCTGCTCGTAACGGCGGTGTCGCTGGCGGTGGCGACCATTCCCGAGGGCCTGACGGCGGTGGTCGCGTTCACCCTCGCGATGGGTGCGTCGAGGCTCGCCGAACGGGGTGCGATCGTCAAACAGCTTGCCGCAGTGGAAACGCTCGGCAGCACCACACATATCGCGACCGACAAGACCGGAACCCTGACCCTCAACGAGATGACCGTGAAGCGGCTGCTGGCGCACGGCCGCCACTTCCGTGTCACCGGCAGCGGCTACGGCACCGACGGCAAGATCCTCGTCGGCGACGGTTTGCCCGCCCCCGACCTGACCGACGCCCTGTTGGGGATGGCCCTGTGCAACGACGCTGCGGTGCGCGACGGAACACTCGTCGGCGACCCCACCGAGGGTGCGCTCGTGGTGCTCGCGGAAAAGGGCGGCATCGACGTCGAGGGTGCGCGTGCGGCGCTGACCCGGCTTGCAGAGGTGCCGTTCGACTCGGACTACAAGTACATGGCGACCTTTCACGCCTTGCCCGATGGCGGATACCGCTGTTTCACCAAGGGGGCGCCCGGTGTGCTACTCGAACGCGCCGTGGCGACCCGGGGCCCGGACGGAGCGGTCCCGCTGGACGACGTGGCTCGGCGGCGCATCCGCGATGCGGTGGATACACTCGCCGGAGAAGGCCTGCGTACGCTGATGATCGCGGGACGCGATCTGGAAGCCGTACCGCGCGGTGACTCGGATGCGTTGCAGCGCAACGTGTCCGAGCTGACCGTGTATGCGGTGGTGGGAATCGTGGATCCGCCGCGCACGGAGGCGAAGGCAGCCATCGAGGTTGCGCATCAGGCAGGGATCGCCGTGCACATGATCACCGGTGATCATCTGGTTACGGCGACGGCGATCGCCGCAGAACTCGGTATCCGGGGCGAGGCGGCATCGGGAGCCGATCTCGATGCCCTGGACGACGACGAACTTCGCCGTCGCGCTCCGCAATTCGGTGTTCTTGCGCGTGTAGCGCCCGAACACAAGATCCGGTACGTCGGGGCGCTGCAGTCCGACGGGCAGATCGTCGCGATGACGGGTGACGGCGTCAACGATGCGCCCGCTCTGGAGCAGGCCGATATCGGTGTCGCAATGGGCATCACCGGCACCGACGTGTCCAAGGGCGCCGCGAACATGATCCTCACCGACGACAACTTCGCGACCATCGTCGCCGCGGTGGCCGAGGGCCGGGGAATCTACGACAACATCGTCAAATTCGTGAAATTCCAGCTCACCACCGCATGGGGATTCGTGCTCATCTTCCTCGCGGCGGGGGTGCTGGGTCTCGCGGGCGGTGCACCGTTCACGGCGCTGCAGATCCTGTGGGTGAACATCATCATGGACGGTCCACCGGCGCTGGCGCTGGGTGTCGATCCCGCCGAGCCCGGGGCGATGAAACGGCCACCGCGACCGGCGCGGGAAGCTCTGCTCGACAGGTCGCGACTCCAGCGAATCCTCGGCCTCGGTGTCGTGATGGCCATCGGCACCCTGTCCGTCCTCCACTTCGGTCCGGAGCTGTTCCCCGACAGCGCTGACGACCCGCTGTTCGCGACCACGCTGGCGTTCACGACGTTCGTGTTCTTCCAGGTGTTCAACCTGTTCAACGTGCGGTCGAACCTCGGCTCGGTGTTCTCCATGCAGACCCTGACCAACCACACCATCTGGATCGCGATCATCGTCGTGATCATCCTGCAGGTCTGCGCAGTGCAGATGGGTGTGCTGCAGGGGTTCTTCGACACGACGGCACTCACCTCGCAGCAGTGGCTGCTGGCGGTGGCGGTGGGGTCTTCGGTGTTGTGGATCGACGAGATCGGCAAGGTGATCGCGCGCCGCTTCGACGCTCGCCAGGGAAGGTCGGCCGACACGGCGGCCCTGACCTGAGCAACCCCGACCTGAGCGACTGCTGCCCTGCGCACGAAGCGGTCACGGGCACCGATGACACAATCGTGGGGTGACCGACCCGAGTAGCGCCGATCTTCCCGTGCCGACCCCGCCTTCCCCGTTCTTCACCCTCGGAGCCCGCCTCGACAACGACTCGGGCCGCACGGGCACCATCCACACGCCGCACGGCGACATCCGGACTCCGGCCTTCGTGGCGGTCGGCACCAAGGCCACGGTCAAGGCGGTGCTGCCCGAATCGATGGCGGACCTCGGCGCGCAGGCGCTGCTCGCGAACGCCTACCACCTGTATCTCCAGCCCGGAGCCGACATCGTCGACGAGGCCGGTGGACTCGGAAAATTCATGAACTGGCCCGGTCCGACCTTCACCGACAGCGGTGGTTTCCAGGTGATGTCGCTCGGGGTGGGTTTCAAGAAGGTCATTGCGATGGAAGCCGTCGGCGAACAGAACGACGACGTGATCGCGCACGGCAAGGAACGTCTGGCACGGGTCGACGACGACGGCGTCACCTTCAAATCGCATCTGGACGGGTCGCGGCACCGGTTCACCCCCGAGGTGTCGATGCAGATCCAGCATCAGCTCGGCGCCGACATCATGTTCGCGTTCGACGAGCTGACCACCCTGATGAACACCCGTGGTTACCAGGAGCGTTCGATCGAGCGCACGCAGGCGTGGGCGGTGCGATGCATCGCCGAGCACGAGAAGCTCACCGCACAGCGCACCCACCGTCCCTATCAGGCGCTGTTCGGGGTCGTGCAGGGCGCGCAGTACGAGGACCTGCGGCGCCAGGCATGCCGAGGGCTCGAATCGATCGAGGGCGAGTCGGGGCGCGGATTCGACGGTTACGGCATCGGCGGTGCCCTCGAGAAGCACAACCTGGGCACCATCGTCCGGTGGTGTTCCGAGGAACTGCCCGAGCACAAGCCCCGGCACATGCTCGGCATCAGCGAACCCGACGACATGTTCGTCGCGATCGAGGCGGGCGCCGACACGTTCGACTGCGTCAACCCGTCACGAGTGGCACGCAACGCGGCGATCTATCGACCCGACGGCCGGTTCAACATCAACACCAGCCGGTACCGGCGCGACTTCACGCCCATCGACGAGAACTGCGACTGCTACACCTGCGCGCATTACACCCGCGCGTACATCCACCACCTGTTCAAGGCGAAGGAGATGCTCGCCTCGACGCTGTGCACGATCCACAACGAGCGGTTCACGGTGCGGCTCGTCGACGACATCCGCGCCAGTATCGAGGGCGGCTACTTCGCCGAGTACAAGGCCGAGATGCTGGGACGCTTCTACGCCTCGAAACGTCAGCCGTAGCTCGGTTCGCGGCTCTTCACGTATGCGATGACGCGATACGTGACGGGCAGGACCACGATCTCCACGAGTGTCTTCCACAGGAAGCCGACCACCACGAAGTTCACGAAGTCGGACCAGGTGGTGATGCCGATGGCACCGGCCGCGATCGCACAGAAGATGAGGGTGTCGGCGAACTCGCCTACGACCGTCGACCCGATGAGCCGCGCCCACAGGTGCTTTTCCTGGGTGCGCGCCTTGATGCGGACGAGCACGTACGAGTTGAGCAACTGCCCCACGAGATATCCGGCCAGACCCGCGAGCAGCATGCGCGGAACCACACCGAGCACCGCGTCGAACGAGTCCTGGTTTTCGTAGAAGTCGGCGGGCGGCAACAGCCCCGTGAGCCAGAAACACAGCGCCGACAGCGCCACAGCTCCGAAACCGAACAGGACTGCGCGCCGTGTCGCGGCGAACCCGTACACCTCGCTGAGGACGTCGCCGAGGATGTACGCGAGGGGAAACAGGAAGAACCCGCCGTCGGTAATGATCGGCAGGATCTGAAGCGGGCCGAGCGCGAACTCCGTGTCGCCGAAGAAGGCGACGCCCTTGGTGGCGGAGATGTTGGAAATCATCAGCACAGCGGTGAACAGGACCAGGATCCCGGGGTAGAAGCTGTGCCCGACCCGAGCGAAGGCCACATGCGCGGGTGCGATGGTCGGGGAATTGGTTCCGTGCTCGGTCACCCGGATATCCAAGCACTCCAGGTCGCCGATCGCGAAGTTGCACAGGATTGCGCAAGCCCCGTCGCTTCGCTCGCCCTGTCCCGACCGAGCCCCGTCGCTTCGCTCGCCCTGTCCCGACCGAGCCCCGTCGCTTCGCTCGCCCTGTCCCGACCGAGCCCCGTCGCTTCGCTCGCCCTGTCCCGACCGAGCCCCGTCGCTTCGCTCGCCCTGACCCCGAGCAGGCCCCGTCCGGTAGGAACAGGGCCTGCTGTGGATCGAACCGAAACGTCAGGACTTGACGACCTGCGTGCCTCCGGCGAACTTGTCGTGGAAGCCCTGCTTGTTGCCGTCCTGCTCGATGGTCACGGCGATTCCGATATACGCGGCGAGCAGTGCGATGCTGACCAGCCAGCCCAGGATCGGGATCCCGGTGAGCGCCTGAAGCGCCACGAACGCGTTGCGCTTGCCCGCCTGCTCGAGGGTGGGAAGACCCCCGCCCGGCGCGACGACCGACAGCCCGAGCAGCTGCTTGCCGAAGGTCGCGCCCTTCGACGACTCGAGATACGTCCAGTACCCGAACGCCACTGCGCCCGACAGGACGGACATGAGCAGCGCCATGAATCCGCTACTGCTGCCGAAGGTCACGATCGCGGTGAGGATGCCCATGGGGATGCCCACGATGAGTCCGTCGATGATGCGAGCACCGAGGCGCGGCAACAGATCTCCGGGTCGACTCGGACCGAACCCCGGACCCGGTGCCGGCGGGAATCCGGGAGCGCCACTGCCGAACTGGGGGCCGGCTCCGTACGGATCGCCCTGCGGTGCTCCGTACTGCGGTGCTCCGTACTGCGGTGCGCCGTAGTGGGGCGTGCCCTGCTGCGGTGCCCCGTACTGCGGCGCCCCCTGCTGCGGCGCACCGTACTGATTGCCGTATTGGGCACCGTCGGGCGCACTCCCGGGCTGTCCCTGGCGGGGGAACTGCTGGGTGTAATCGTTCGGCTGCCCGTATCCGGGCTGTGGCCCGCCGTAGTGCGGGTTCGAACCGGGGTACTGGCCTGGATTCTGCGGGTCGGACGGCGGGGGCGGATATCCACCGGTGGTCATGGGCCTCCCTTGATGATCTACATGCGGATTCGCCACCGTACAGCGTCCGGGTGACGCGGTGGTATCAGGGAGCGACAGGTCCGCCGGTAGTGACTCGGTAGGCGTAGGTCGACGCGATGATCGATACCGGGATGCTGACGAGGAGCCCGAGTCCGCACAACAGCGCGCCGACGATGTTGATGCCGATCAGGGCCAAGGCCAGCAGGAGCAGTGTGCCGGCGTTCGACGTCACCGCCTTGTAGCTCGACTTGATCGCGGTGATCGCATCCTGGTTGCGATCGACGACGAACTGCATGGTCCACCACGTCAGGAACGCGACGACGAGGCCGGGAACGATGCACAGAATCAAGCCGACTGCCGTAGCGATGCCGACCAGCAGACCTGCGACGATCACCGCTCCGACCGCACCGACCTGAAGGAATGTTCCGAGCGCGGGTTTCTGCCCGTCGACTTCACTGAGCGCGCCACGCACGAAGGCTGCCTGGATCAGATACCCGACGACGGCGGTGACGATGCTGCCGACGAGCGACCAGACGGTGAACACGTTATCGGTGCCGTCCATCGAGAACGAGAAATCGAATCCGTTGAAGAGGCCGTTGAGGACAGCCTGGATGACGAAGGCGATCACCATGAATATGAGCCACACGCCGGGGTTCTGGCTGAACTTCCGCCACCCGTAGGAGATCGCGTCGCCCACACTCAGCTGTGCTGCGGAGGAAAAGCCACTGTCGAACCCGCCGGGAGGTGGTGGGTAACCGCCGGGAGGTGGTGGGTAACCACCGGGAGGTGGTGGGTAACCACCGGGAGGTGGTGGATAACCGCCGGGTGGCGGCGGGGGAAAGCCACCACCGGGTGGGGGATAGCCCTCACCGGACGGTGGCGGGTAATTGCCGAATTGTGGAGGAGGGTAACCGCCGCCGGGTGGAGGATATGAACCACCCGGCCGGTCCGGATCGCCGCCTTGGTCCTGAGGGTCCTTGTTCGGGTCGAAGCCGCCGCTGCTCATCTGATCCTCTCCAAAGGATGGATGGATGACATGCATTCTCCCGCGCAGACTACGTGTCGGTCGGTCGAAATGCACTATTTCGGTGTGGCAGGACCCGAGGTGTCACGGAGCGGCATCATCGCGAAATATCCATGGTTCGTGGGGAAACCGCTTCGGATTCCAACGGTCCAGAAGCAGCGGCAGGGATACCGGCTCGCCGGGGTCGGCCAATTTCAGGGAAGCGGCGATGGTCCCGAGAACATCGGCCGGCGTGTGGCCGCGGGCGGCCTGATCGGCGAGAGTGACGGCACCGTCGCGCTTGGCGAGGCGCTTTCCGTCGGCGTTCAACGCGAGCGGTATGTGCGCATAGACCGGGACGGACAACCCCAGCAACGCCGCGAGGTAGGCCTGGCGGGGGGCGGAGGTGAGCAGATCGTCGCCGCGCACAACCTGGTCGATGCCTTGCGCGTCGTCATCGACGACCACGGCGAGGTTGTAGGCGGGTGTGCCGTCGTTGCGACGCAGCACCAGGTCGTCGACGATGCCGGTGAAGTCGCCGTGCAACAGGTCGTGAATCGTGTAGAACGGCTCGCCCGACCGTAGCCGGACGGCGGGTGGGCGGCCCGCAGCCCGCTTCGCTTCCCGCTCGTCGGCGCTCAGATGCCGGCACGTGCCCGGATAGGCGCCGGCGGGAGCATGGGGAGCCGACGTCGCCTCCTGAATTTCTCGTCGTGTGCAGTAGCACTCGTATGTCAGGCCTGCGCGGGTGAGGCGCGCGACCGCCGCGTCGTACAACCGTAGTCGGCGCGACTGGTGCACCACCTCGCCGTCCCAATCCAGGCCGATCGCGGCGAGGTCCCCGAGCTGCGACTGTTCGGCGCCGGATCGGACACGGTCGAGGTCTTCGACGCGCAGCAGGAACCGGCGGCCGGTGGAGCGGGCGAACAACCATGCCACGACGGCGGTGCGGAGGTTACCGAGATGCAGGTCGCCGGACGGGCTGGGCGCGAATCGGCCTGCGCCGCTCCGACCGTTGTCGTACCGGTCGTCCCCGGCTCCGCGTCCGTCTCCGGGTGGGGCCGAATGTGACATTCATGCAGACTAACCACCGCGATGCGACATCCGGCCGTCACGGTCGGGAGCGGGGTCTCAGCGCGCGTCGGCGCAATCGAGCGCGAGGTGGATCTGGGTGTGCAGTGCATGCGTGAGGTACTCGCGCGGGTACAGCTCCGGGCTCGAGGCGGCGTCGAGGGCCAAACCGTTCACTGCGGCGAGCAGCAGTGCTGCCCGGGTCTCGGGGTCCGGGGTTTCCATACGGATCAATACGGCTGCGAGGCCGGACCTGATCGTGAACAGGGTCGCGCTGCGGATGGTCCTCAGCGACGGCGACGTCACCGCGCGCACCGCGAATGCCCCCATCACGTGCGCTTCGCTTCCGCGCTGGTCGTCGAGGGGCAGCAGTTGGCTCAGCGCGGAGAACAGGCTACGCGCCGGATCGATGTCGGGATCGGCACTCGCGAGTCGGGTGAGCACACGGTCGGCGAGTGCACGGAACGAAAAGGCGAGCATCTCGTCCTTGGTCGGAAAGTGGTGCTGCACTGCACCGATCGATACGCCTGCCTCGTTCGCGACCTCGCGTACGCTGGCTGCCTCCAGGCCGTTACGGGCGGCGATTTCGAGAAGGGCAGCAGCGAGCCGGGAGGGGCTCGTAGTGGCGTAGGGACGGGCGCGCATGGATGCACCGTATCCGAGCACCGGTACCGTACGGGGGTATGGGTGACGCACGGTACAGCCCGACCGGCACCGGACATATCCGGCAGGCGCCCGAAGGAGTCGGTCAGGAACGGTAGGGCAGCGAGTGGACCCCGACCGTGAGAATTCCGGCGAACGCGGTCGCGATCCACAGAGCGTGCAGACCGAGGAACTTGTGTGCGAGGGCTCCCAGGATGGCTCCGCCGATGAGCCCACCCCACAACCCGAGGTACGGCAACCAGGTCCAGCGAGGACCGCCGAAGAATGCCGCGGCGATGCGCTGACCGATCTTCACGAGGGCGCCGGTCATGTAGGTCAGAGCGATGCTGACTTCACCGTTGCGGCGGAACACCGCATTCTCGGCGCCCATCGCGAGAATGATGGCGATGATGGACAGGGGCGTCCAGTCCAGTACGGCACCGATCGAGCCGACGAACAACAATCCGGTGACGGTGGCCAGCACGGCGGTCTTGCGGGCCCGCCGACTGTGGTCGTTGAGCTCGGCGACGATTCCGCCGATGATCACGCCGACGACGAACAGTGCGAGCACACCCGCGACGATCCCTGCTTCGTGCCACAGGCCGTCGGCGAGTCCGACGCTCAGGCGCGTGGAGTTGCCGCTCATGAAGGAGACGAAGACACCCCCGAGGGTGATGAATCCGATCGCGTCGACGAAACCGGCGAGTGACGACAGCGCGACCGCCAGCGCTTGGAGTTTCCTGCCGTATCCCACCACTCGCGCCATGGTAGAGAGTTGCGGGGCATCGGTCGCTTCCGGCCGACAGTTGTGTAGCACATGTAACAACCTGGGAGTGGTCACGATAGACGCGGGTAGTCGCTTCCTTCTTTCGCCCAGGAGAACCCCCGTTGGTATCGAAACGCGTTGCACCGTCCGGCTCGTGTCTTGCCCGCGGCATCGTCGGGTTCGCCGCCGCCGCCGTGCTGCTCGCGGGATGCGCCGGCTCTCCGGGCGATACGGCTACCCAATCGAGCGCACCGGACGCGCCGGTGGCTACGTCGGCAACCGACCCCACCACCCGAGCATCGGCCACGGCGACGGTAGCGCCCGCGCCTGTCACCCCCGCAGCCGAAGTGCCCAGCGGTGGCGCGGCGGTGTCGGGGGCGTCCGCGGCGCTGACGCAGCTCGCGACGTTGCCGATCAAGGGCCGCGCGCCCAAGACCGGCTACGACCGGGACCTGTTCGGGCAGGCGTGGAGCGACGACGTCGACGTCGACGGCGGACACAACGGCTGCGACACCCGCAACGACATCTTGCGCCGCGACCTCGTCGACCTCACCTTCCGGCAGGGAACACGCGATTGCGTGGTGCTCTCGGGCACGCTGCAGGACGCGTATACCGGCACCACCATCGCGTTCACCCGCGGACAGGACACCTCGAGCGCCGTGCAGATCGACCACGTCGTCGCCCTGTCCGACGCGTGGCAGAAGGGTGCCCAGCAGCTCGACCCGCAGACCCGCGTCGACTTCGCGAACGACCCCCGCAACCTGCAGGCCGTCGACGGACCCACCAACCAGCAGAAGGGCGACGGAGACGCGGCGACGTGGCTGCCCCCGAACCGCTCGTACCGCTGCACGTATGTCTCTCGTCAGGTGCAGGTCAAGGCCGTCTACCAGCTGTGGGTGACGCAGGCCGAGCACGATGCGATGGCGCGGATCCTCACGGAGTGCGGAGGCGGGCTCGCTTCCGAGACCACGGTCGGCGCACCGCCGCCGACGACTGCACCTCAACCGCAGCCCGCACCCCAGCCGCAGCCCGCACCTCAACCCCAGCCCGCACCCCAGCCCCAGCCTGCGCCGGTAGCGCCCGATGTGTCGTCGTCGGTGTACTACGAGAACTGCGCGGCGGCGCGCGCCGCGGGCGCCGCCCCGCTCTATGTGGGCCAGCCGGGCTACCGACCGAAGATGGACGGCGACGGCGACGGTGTCGCCTGCGAATAGCGGGCGGTGTCACGAACTGTTTCGCGCCCGGTCGATCGTGAGCTCGATCGAGTCCAGGAGCCGTTCGAGGCTCGATTCGAGTGGGCCGGCGGGGTCGTCGAAACCGCCCTTCTCCCAGATGCGGTTCATGGTGGGGAAGCGTTCGACATCGAACCAGTCGGCCCAGAAGCTGCTCATGGAGGTCCAGTAGGCGTCGCTGTCGAGGCCGGTGCTCTCCCGTTCACGATCCTCGGCGATCGCGGTCCGTGCCAGACCCTGAACGAAATTATCGACCACGCTGAGGATTTCGACTACCTGACGCTCGGTGGGGCCGGTATCGACGAGGATGCGCAGTCCGGCCTCCTGAGCGTCGAGGACATGGGGTGCCAGCGGTGCGCGCCACATGTTGGTCTGGAGGATCCATGGGTGCCGCTGGTAGAGCATCCAGCACTGATGTGCGTACTGGGACAGCGCGGGGCGCCACGGTGCCCCGGCCTCGGGTAGGTCGAGTTCGGCATAGGCGCGGTCGATCATGAGGTCGATCAGTTCGGTGCGACCGGGGACGTACGTGTACAGCGACATCGCGCCCACGTTCAGGGCGGCGGCGACCCGGCGCATGGACAGTGCATCGAGGCCACCCTCGTCGGCGAGGGCGATGCCGGCCAGGACGACATCGGCGCGGGTCAGGCTGGCTCGCCGTCCCCGGGTCTTGGGTTCCGGTGGATCCCACAGCAACGCCAGACGACGGGTGATTTCGGGGGTGCGGACGATCTCGTCATCGTCCGGCGAAACGCATTCGCCGCCCTCTTCGCTCGTCACGTATTCCTCCTTGTCGAAGCCATTCTCGTACACCGCATGGTAATCTTGGCTACCTCATTTCGGTACAACGTACGAAAAGAGGATCCATGATCCGAGCGCGCGGTCTGACCAAGACTTTTCATCGCAAGAACGAAACGATCCGAGCGGTCGAAAACATCGATGTCGACGTCGCGGACGGCGAGTTGGTAGCGTTCCTCGGCCCCAACGGTGCGGGGAAGTCCACCACCATTCGAATGCTCACCAGTCTGCTCACGCCCACATCCGGAACGGCCGAAGTCGCCGGGTTCGACGTCGTCCGCGACCCGGCGCGCGTTCGCGCCCGCATCGGCTACATCGGGCAGGGCAACGGAGGCGGCTACTCGTACAAGGTGCGGGACGAACTGCACAACCAGGGCCGCTTCTACGGGCTGTCGTCGTCCGAATATCGTCGTCGCGCTGCGGATCTCGTCGAATCGCTCGAGCTCACCGGCCTCGGGAAACGCGGCATCCAGTCGCTGTCCGGCGGCCAGAAGCGACGCCTCGACATCGCGCTCGGCCTCATGAACCGTCCGCCGCTGCTGTTTCTCGACGAGCCCACGACCGGTCTCGATCCGCACAGTCGCGCCAACCTGTGGGAGCACATCGGAGCCCTGCGGAAGCAATCCGGAATGACGATCGTGCTTACGACGCACTACCTCGAAGAGGCCGACCACATGGCCGAGCGGGTCGTCGTGATCGACCACGGCCGGGTCGTCGCCGACGCCCCGCCCGCCCAGCTCGAGCGGGAGTACGCCGACGACGTCATCACTCTCGTCGCGTGCCCTGCCGATGCATCGAGCGCAACCGTGTCCGGCGTCGCGCGGTGCCTGCCCCCGGAGATCGGCGACATAGGGGTGCAATCCGGCTCCGACGGCTCGGCCGGCGACGTCACCGTCACCATCGCAACCACGCACGGTGCCGAACGTCTACCTGCCGCAATGGAATCCCTACGTCTGGCGGGCTGGTCCATCCGGTCGGCGTCGCTCGCGCAGGCCAGCCTGGACGACGTCTTCCTCAACCTCACCGGCCGGAGCCTGCGAGAGGAGGCCGCGTGATGAACGTCGGGATCGAAACCGGTCCGGTGCGCACCGGGGGCTACGCGTCGTCACCGGAGAGAAGCGGACTCGCAAAATTCGTCTCGGACACCTCTGCGGTCTTCGTTCGCGAGATCCTGCTGCTGCTGCGCGATCCGATGACCCTGATCTTCTCGCTGCTGCAGCCACTGGTCTTCCTCGCTCTGTTCGGACCGCTGCTCACCGGCGCTCTCGGCCAAGGTTCCACGGCGGAGACGCTGCAGTGGTTCGTGCCCGGCGTGATCGTGATGATCTCGCTTTTCGGAACATCGATGACCGGATCGAATCTGTTGTACGAGTTGATGACCGGATCCTACGAGCGCATCCTTGCAACCCCGCTGAGCCGGTCGTCACTCCTGGTGGGGCGGGCGCTCAAGGAATTCGCGCCCCTCGTCGTGCAGGGTCTGCTCATCGTCGTTTTGTGCGTGCCGTTCGGATTCATCCTCCACCCGCTGCATCTGCTTGCCGGGCTCGTGGTCCTCGGCATCTTCGGGATCGGGGTCGGCGCGCTGTCGTGCGCGCTCGCGCTCGCCGCCCAGAACCGCGAATGGTTGTTCTGGACAGTGCAGCAAACGGTTCTGTTCCCGCTGCTGATCCTGTCGGGCATGATGCTGCCGCTCGATACCGGCCCGGGCTGGATGCGCACGGTCGCGCTGTTCAATCCGCTGACCTACATCGTCGATCTCGAACGCGCACTGCTCGGCGGCTCGTTCACCGACCCCGACGTCCTGCAGGGCGTCGCCGCAGCGGTGGCGACCTGTGCCGTCGGACTGGTCGTCGGTATCCGTCGGACCCGTAGGACGGCGTAGCGAACGGCCCACGACAGGCGTACGGGTATCGCCGGCCGGCAGGTCCCAGCTCCGAGGAATAGAAAAATATGGTTGAGTGTTCAACTACATGGCAGGAGGTGCACTCTCCCGGTTCGAGGAGGGGCAGGGCCGAAAAGGACGGTACGGAGGATCATGGACAGCACATCGACTCAGCGCAGTGGCTCCATCGGGAACGTGTCCGAGAAGGGCATCCCCGACGAGGCGGACGTGGTGATCGTCGGGTCCGGCGGCGCCGGCCTGATGGCGGCACTGACCGCAGCCAAGGAGGGCGCGCGAGTTCTCGTCGTCGAATCCCGGGAGATCGTCGGAGGTGCCACCGGAATCTCCGCGGGCGCCGCCTGGATCCCCAACCACGGTTTCTCGACCGAGGACCTGAAGGTGAACGACGACCTGGATCAGACCCGGCGATACATCTACGGGCAGGGCCGCGACAAGATCCTCGACCACGACCTGATCGAGAAGTTTCTCGAAACCGGCCCCCACGTCGCCCGCTACATCGAGGAGAACACGGCCTTCGGGTGGATCCCGACGATCTGGCCGGACTACCGGTCCGATATCGACGGCGCATCCGTCGGCCGGGCGCTGTTCCCCGGTCCGTATTCTCCGGAGGGGCTGGGGGAGAACGCAAAATATGTCCGACCGGCCTTGACCACGGGGATGGCCAAGAATCCGCTCCCGTTCTGGCTGCTCGGTGGCATAGGAATCGATGACGTGTGGCTCGCCGGGCCGGCATTGATCGGAGCCCTGCTCGAGGCGGGCCTCCGCAACGGTGTCGACGTGCGCGTCGAGGCACCCGCGACGCGGCTCGTCACCGACGAGTCGGGGGTACGGGGCATCGTGGTCCAGGCCGACGGCGTCGAGCACACGGTCCGTGC
Organism: Rhodococcus chondri; assembly: GCF_036327435.1. Lineage (NCBI taxonomy): Bacteria > Bacillati > Actinomycetota > Actinomycetes > Mycobacteriales > Nocardiaceae > Rhodococcus > Rhodococcus chondri. The sequence goes on from NZ_JAUZMZ010000021.1 coordinate 42,381, forward strand.
CACCAGGGGCGTCCTGTTGGCCAGCGGCGGGTTCGAGAGTTCGCCCGAGGTCACTACGACCTACCTCGGCGCGCCGTTCGATGTGCAGGTTTCCCCCAAGGGGCATGACGGCATCGCGGTGCAGCTGGCCCAGGAGGTGGGCGCCGACCTGACCGGCATGGAGGACGCCTGGTGGATGCCCGGCGTGCAGTTGCCCGGTGAGGAACTCGAGGGCCGTCCGCTGAGCCGTGTGTTCCTCGGCGAGCGCGCGCTGCCGCACAGCATCATGGTCAACAGCAAGGGCGAGCGTTTCGCGAACGAGGCCCTGGCCTACGACCAGTTCGGCCGGATCATGCGCGAGGTCGACCCGGCCACGGGCACCATGCCCAACGCCACGGCCTGGCTGATCTTCGATCACAACTACTGGACGAAGTTCGGGATCTTCGGCGTCACGCCCGGCGGAGAGGTGCCCGACTACCTCCACCGCGCCGACAACCTGGCCGAACTGGCGCGCAAGATCGGGATCGACGAGGTGGGTCTGCTCCGCACGGTCGACCGCTTCAATCCCGAGGCCGCACGTGCTCGCGACCCGCAGTTCAACCGCGGTGACACATTGTTCGACCGGTATTTCGGCGCCTTCTACCCTCGCCTGGGCAAGAATTCGCCCGACGCACGGTTCCCCGCCGCCACCGCAAAGACCCGAACGGTCATCGCGGCGGCAATCGGTCCGATCGTGAGCAAACTCGCAGGACGGGTGGCGAAGAAGAACGACCCCGACCGGATGCGTTCCGCGGTGGTCGGCCCTCTCGCGAAGATCATCCGACCGATGTTGAACAGCCCGAAGTCGAGTGTGCTCGGGCCGGTCGACACCGCGCCGTACTACGCGCTCGAGGTCCACGCCAGTGCGCTCGGCACCGTCGGTGGTCCCAGGACCGATGCCTCGGGACGCGCCCTGAACACCGAAGGCAAGGTCATCCCGGGCCTGTACGCCGCCGGCAATTCGGGCGGTGCCCCCACGAAGGGGTTCTACGGTGGCGCCGGAGGGACGATCTCTCTCGGGCTGGTGTTCGGCTACCTCGCCGGTCTCGAAGCGGCCCGGCAACAGAACCGCGCCTGAGCATCTCGCGGCCGGCCTCGACCGCCGTCACGACGGTCGAGGCCGCGCGATCCCATGCGGGTGGGGTTGTGGCACAAGATAATCGGCCATCGGAGGAAGCCGGGGTGACTCGGCAGGCGCCGCTGCTCGGCTAGGCGAACCGATCCTTCAGGTTGCGGCGCATCCGATGCAGTTCGCGCAGGTTGTCGCGGAGGCGTCCGCTTTCGGCGTCGAACTTGCGGGCACGGTCGACGGCGCCGACACGGTGTTCGACCAGGGCGCGTTTCTCGACATCCTCGATCGCCGCCGAGACGGCGTCGATCTCTCGATCGAGCATCTCGCGCCATTGGGCGGCCTGCAGTGCATCGGCCTCGCGGTCGAGGGCGCTGTTCTTCTCGATGGGCACGGTCTCGGCGGTTCCTTCTGTCCAGACGCGCGGTGCCGCGTCGTATCTGGACCACGCTAGCGGTCCCGTCGAGTGCTGCGTGGCACCGACGACGAAAAAGCCCGTGATCGACATTGTTGTCGATCACGGGCTTCCCGTTGGCGGAGGATAGGGGATTTGAACCCCTGAGGGCGTTAACCCAACCCGCGTTCCAGGCGAGCGCCATAGGCCACTAGGCGAATCCTCCGTGGGGAAGCATACCGAATGCCGCGGCGGATTACCCAAACGGGCAGGTCTGCCGAGTATTTGCCGGACATCGGAGGGGGTGGTGCACACCCGTGCCGGGCTTGCTCTACACTTGCCGATGGATCCCGCGCGGCGCGCATCCTGTGAACTCCCCCAGGGCCGGAAGGCAGCAAGGGTCAACGGGCTCTGCCGGGTGCGCGGGGTCCCCTTAATTTCCGCCGATGCCCGTGTCACCGTGCACGGTGAAAGGTTCCTCCGCATGCCTACGCAGACCCAGATCGGGTTGATGAGCCATGAGGAACTCGTTGCAGAGCACGAGCGCCAGACCGCCAACTACCAGAAGTTGAAGACGGAAAAGCTGACGCTGGACCTGACCCGCGGCAAGCCGTCGCCCGCACAACTCGACCTCTCCGCGGAGCTGCTGTCGCTGCCCGGCGCCGACGATTACCGAGACGCATCCGGTACCGACTGCCGCAACTACGGTGGACTGACCGGCTTGCCGGAACTGCGCGCCATCTTCGCCGAGCTCCTCGCTGTTCCGGTCGACAACCTGATCGCCGGCAACAACGCGAGCCTCGAGATCATGCACGACCTGATCGTGTGGTCGTTGCTGCACGGCACCGTCGATTCGCCCCGCCCGTGGTCGCAGGAATCGGCCGTGAAGTTCCTGTGCCCCGCGCCCGGCTACGACCGGCACTTCGCAATCACCGAGCGATACGGCATCGAGATGATTCCGGTGCCCCTGCGTGAGGACGGTCCGGATGTTGCGATGATCGCAGATCTGGTCGCGAACGATCCGCAGATCAAGGGCATGTGGACGGTCCCGACGTACTCGAACCCCACCGGCACCGTCTACTCGGAGGCTGTGGCCCGCGAGCTGGTCTCGATGCCGACCGCCGCCCCCGACTTCCGCATCTTCTGGGACAACGCCTACGCCGTGCATCCACTGGTGGAGGAGACGGCACCTGCCATCGACATTCTCGGGCTCGCCGCCGAAGCCGGTCATCCCAACCGGGTGTTCGCGCTGGCCTCGACCTCGAAGATCACCTTCGCGGGCGCGGGCGTGAGCTTCTTCGGAAGCTCCACCGACAACCTTGCGTGGTACCAGAAGCACTTGGGCG
>NZ_JAUZMZ010000220.1:0-6561 GCF_036327435.1 Rhodococcus chondri
TCGTACGGCGTGCCGTCGGTGAAGGTCACGCCCTCGCGCAACGTCAGCGTCCACACGCGGCCGTCTTCGGTGACGACCGATTCGGCCATGGCCGGTGCGTAGCTGTTGTCGGACGCGTCGTACGACATGAGGGTGCCGTAGATCGCCTGGCACGCTTGCCATCCGGCGGAGGTGCCGCATTGTGCGGGGTCGAGCGACGGTGCGGTGAAGACGTAACCCCAACGGAGGCTTCCGCCCTGGACCGGATCCATGCTGCTCAGGTCGACACTGCCACCGCTCTCGGCGCCGCCTTGGCCGCAGCCGGCAAGCAGCGCGGCCGAAGCGGCAAAGGCCACCGCGAGACGCGCTGTTCGGGATCGAATCATGATGCTCTCTTTCTCATTCCGAGATTTCGAAGGGTGTGGCCGGGCGAGTGCATGCTCAGCCGATCCACAGGCCGTCGGCCGGCGGGTAGTAGAGGTACTCGGGTTCGGTGCCGCCGACGTCACCGCGGCTGTACATGGTCGTGGTCTGGTAGAACAGCGGACGCACACCGAGCGTCTCGGTGAGCCGTGCGAGCACCGCGCGGTAGGCCTCGTCGACCTCGGCCGGGTCCTGCGAGGCGCGAGACGCCTCGAGCGCCGCATCGACCTGCGGGTCGGAGTACTTGCCGAAGTTCTCGCTGCCGGCGGTGTGGTAGCGCTCGTACAGCGCCTCCGGGTCGTAATTGAGACCCATGCTGTCGTTCGCGATCATGAAATCGCCGTTTCGGAGCGCGGCCTGGCGCGCCGCGATCTCGAGCGGGAGCACCGTCAGCGTGAGGCCGTCGATCCTCTCGACCTGCGCCTTGATCATCTGCGCTTCCTGCGCGAGGAGCGGAATTCCGGCGACGATCATGTACTGCACGTCGACCGTGTCGAGACCGGTTTCACTCCGGTAGAGATCGAAGCGACGTTGCGCCTCGGCAAGGTCCTCGGAGGGGAGCATCGCCGCAGGATCGTGGAAGCGGGTGCCCTCGGGCGCAATCGTCGTCGCCGGGCCCACGCCACCGTGGACGACCCCGGCGATCTCGTCGACGTTCATGGCGAGGACGACCGCGCGACGCAGGTTCTCGTCGGCGACGGCCGGGTCGGCGAAGTTGAAACGCAGACCCTGCGCCGCGGCCAGGGTCGGCCGCTCCGTGAGGGCGAGTCCGGCCTGCTCCACCTGCGCGGCACTGTCGGCGAGGATGGTGGCCGCGAGGTCCGCCTCACCGGATTCGACGGCGGCGAGACGCTGGCGTTCGTCGGCGATGATCTTGATGGTGAAGGCGTCGAGGTACGGCTTGCCCTCGTCCCAGTACCCGTCGTTACGCGCCAGCTGCATCTCCACACCGCGCGACCAGGTCTCCAAGGTGAACGGCCCGGCACCGACGGGGTTCGCACCGAAGTCGGCGCCCCTGGCTTCCAGCGCCGCGGGCGAGCCGATCGCACCCAACCCGGTGTACAGCATCGACGGGAACGCGAAATTGGGGGCGGGAAGCTCGATCCGCACGGTCGTCGGATCGACGACCTGCCAGGTCATCCGCTGCGCCACGGCCGCCGCACTCGACCGGTTCTGCGGGTCGCGCGCGCGTTCCCAGTTGTAGGCAACGGCATCGGCGTCGTACGGCGTGCCGTCCGTGAACGTCACGCCGTCGCGCAGCGTCAGCGTCCAGACCCGGCCGTCCTCGGTGTCGAGGCCGGCGGCCATGTGCGGCGCGTAGTCCCCGGTCGCCGGGTCGAACCGCATGAGCATGCCGTAGATCGCCTGGCACGCCTGCCAGCTCGTCGACGACCCGCACGCCGCCGGATCCAGCGTCGACGCATCGACCGAGTACGAGTACACCAGCTCGCCGCCCCGGACAGGGTCTCCGCTGGGCCCGTCCGCCGAGACGGAATTCCCAGCATCGCCTTGCCCGCAGGCGCCGAGTACGAATACTCCGGCCGCCAGCACTGCCGCCGTACGCAATGACTTCTTCACGATCACTCCTACTGTGAAATCTCTTCGGCGACGCCGAGTCGGGACGAGGTGTCGCCACCGTCGACGAGCGGGAAATGGCATGCGACGAAATGACCCGGCGAGTGCTCGACCATTTCGGGATCGACCTGCGCGCACACATCCCGAGCCAACGGGCACCGGGTACGGAACCTGCATCCGCTCGGGGGATCGGTCGGCGACGGTACTTCGCCGACCGCGAACGCACGCTCGATCTCGGCCGAGGGGTCGGGCCGCGGAATCGACCGGATCAGTCCGAGCGTGTACGGATGCAGGGGATTTTCGAAGAGCTCGTCGGGTGTGGCCGACTCGCAGAGCGCTCCGAGGTGCATGACGACGATGCGATCGCTCACGTTCTTGATGACCGCGAGGTCGTGGGCGATGAAGAGCATCGTGAGCTTGAACCGGGATTTCATGTCCTGCAGGATGTTCAAAATCTGTGCCTGCACCGAGACGTCCAGTGCGGATACCGGTTCGTCGCACACCAGCAGCGTCGGTTCGACGGCCAGCGCGCGGGCGATCGAGATGCGCTGGCACTGGCCACCGGAGAACTCGTGGGGCCGCCGGTCGCGCGCATTGGCCGGGTCGAGGCCGACGGCGGCGAGCATCTTCTCGACGCGGCCCGCGATCTCGCCCTTACCGAGACCACCGAGGATCTCGAGTCCTTCGGCGACAATGTGCTTCACACGCCGCTGCGGGTTGAGCGACGAGATCGGGTCCTGGAAGATCATCTGGCACTGCCGCCGGAAGTTCTTCTCCTGCTGGCGGTTCATCGAGGCGAGGTCGGCGCCGAAGGCGCGGATCGTGCCGGACCCGATGGGCGCGAGCCCCACGACCGCCTTGGCGATCGTCGATTTGCCGCATCCCGATTCGCCGACGAGGCCGACCGTCTCACCTTCGAACAGATCGAACGACACCCCGGCGACGGCGTGGACCGTCCGGCCCCGCGAGTCGCGGTACTCCACGGTGAGGTTCTCGATGCTCAGGATGGGTTCGCCGGTGGCGGCCTTGCTCACGGCGGGAACGGGACTGGTTGTGGTGGTCATTCGGGAACTCCCTTGCCTACCTCCAGGCCGGCGGCCGTGCGGCCGGCGCGGAGGTTGTCGTCGTGTGCCGCTCGGCCTTCGGGCGTGCCCACCGGGTAGAAGCAGGAGAAGGTGTGCTCGGCGGTCGGGCCCTGTTGTGGCTGAGGGGCTTCCGTGAGGCAGCGGGCCTGAGCGTTCGGGCAGCGCGGCGCGAATCGGCACCCCGGCTCGGGATCCACCACGCGAGGCGGCAGTCCCGGAATCGCGTCGAGCCTGGTGTGGCTCGGGTATTCGAGCCGGGGCAGCGAATTCAGCAGAGCCTGGGTGTAGGGGTGACGCATGTTGCCGAACAGGTTCGCCGTCTCTGCACGCTCGACGACGGTGCCGGCGTACATGACCATCGTGTCGTCGGTACGGCCCGCGACGACGCCCAGGTCGTGGGTCACCAGGATCATGGCCATGCCGTCGGATTTCTGAAGGGAACCCAGCAGATTGAGAATCTGGTGCTGGACGGTGACGTCGAGCGCGGTGGTCGGCTCATCGGCGACGACGAGCTTCGGTGCGCAGCTCAGCGCGAGCGCGATCATCACGCGCTGCCGCATGCCGCCCGACAGCTGGTGCGGGTACTGCTTGACGCGGTACGCGGGTTCGGAGATGCCGACCTGCTGGAGCAGTTCCACTGCCCGCCGGTCCGCTTCCTTCTTCGACAACGGAAGGTGCTGACGCAATGTCTCGGTCAGCTGTTGACCGACGGTCATCACCGGAGTGAGCGCGGTCATCGGATCCTGGAAGATCATCGAGATCTTCGCACCCCACAGGCCGCTGACGTCGATTTCCGGGTTCGGGTGGACGCGTTTGCCCTCGAACCGGATCTCCGAACTCTCCGAGACCCGGGCGCTGCGCGGCAGGATGCCCATGATGGCGCGGGAGAGCACCGACTTGCCGGAGCCGGATTCACCCACGATGCCGAGGGTGCGGCCGGATTGCAGGTCGAAGCTCACCCCGTCGACGGCGCGCAGCAGACCCGTCGGCGTCTCGAATTCGACGGTCAGGTTGCCGACCTCGAGAATCGACCCGGAGTCGTCATTCTGATGCGACCCGATGTCCGGAGTGCTTACGGTCGCGGTCATAGCGCGGATTCCTTTCCGATCTTCGCCGTGGCCCAGTCGCCGAGCTTGTTGAGGGAGAACACCGTCAGGAAGAAGAAGACGGCCGGCACGAGCACGAGATGCGGATGGTCGGCGAGCTTGTACTGGGCTTCGGCGATCATGCCGCCCCAGCTCGGTGCCGGCGGCGGGATGCCCAGGCCCAGGAAGCTCAGGGATCCTTCCGCGACAACGAGGGTCGCGGCCATCACCAGCGCGAAGGACAACACGGGAATCACCACATTGGGCAGCAATTCCCGGGCCATGATGCGCCACGGCGAAGCACCCAGCGTCTTGGCCGCGAGGACGAACTCCTTGCTGGTCAGGCTGAGTGTCGTCGCCCGCGCGATGCGGGCGAAACTCGGCACCGCGACGAGTGCCAGCCCCAGGACCAGTGTGCCGATGCCCGGCTGCAGCGCAGCGACGATGGCGATGAGGAAGATCAGCGGCGGGAACGCCAGAATCGAGTTCATGACGATCTCGAATCCGGTCTCGGTCCACCCGCGGACGTAGCCCGCGACGATGCCGAGCGTGCCGCCGATCACGACAGCGAGCGTGGTGGCGCCGAGGGCCACCGCGAGCGACACCCTCGCACCGAAGATGGAGCGCGACAGCAGATCACGACCGAGGATGTCGGTACCCAACAGATGCTGGAGCGAGGTGAAGGGACGCATGGAGGTCTGCGATCCGATGGCGTCCGGTTCGGCCAGCGGAAGGAAGTCGGCGAATACCGCCGCGAGGACGATCAGTGCGATCCACCCGGAGGCGAACAGCACCCCCGTGTTGCGGCGTTTACGGCCGCGTGCCCGGAAACGGGCGCGCGGTTTTGCCGGTGGGGTGGCCGGGAGCGGGTCGGTGCCTGCCGGCTCGGGAGAATCGACTGCAATTGCGGAACCAGATGTCATGACACTTTTCCTCATCGGCGGATTCGCGGATCGAGCAGCGGGTACATCAGATCCACCACTGCGTTGATCACGACATAGGACACGGCGACCACCAGGACGATGCCCTGGACCATCATCACGTCACGGTTGGTGATGGCATTGATCACGAGGGTGCCGAGCCCCGGGATCGAGAACAGCGACTCGACGATCACGGTGCCACCGATCAGCTGACCCAGCGCCAGCCCGAACACCGTCAGCAGTGAGAACGCGGACGGCCGCAGAGCATGCTTGACCAGGATCTTCGGCGTGGAGATGCCGCGGGCCTTCGCCGACAGGATGTAATCCTGCTTGAGGGTCGTCACGACGTCGTTGCGCAACACACGAATGAACATCACGGCTTGCGCGGCCGCGAGCGTGATCACCGGAAGAACGAGCCGTGAGTAGTGCTGCGCCGGACCGTCGGACAGAGGTTTGTAGCCCAGCGCCGGGAAGGCGCCGAGAGTGTAGGCGAACACGTACACCAGGAGAATTCCCAGAAGGAAGTTCGGGGTCGACATCGTCAGGGACACAAGAGAGCCCGAGACACGGTCGACGAGTCCGCCCGGCCGGTAGCCCGAGTACAGCGCGACCGGCACCGCGACGAGCAGTCCGACGAGGATGGACAGGGCCGCGAGTTCGAGGGTCACCGGCAACCGGGACGAGATCTCGTCCCACACCTTCGCCTGTGTCTGCAGAGATCTGCCGAGATCACCCTGGACAGCGTCGCCGAGCCATGAGCCGTACCGCTCGATGATCGGCCGGTCCAGCCCGTTGGCCGCAGCGATCTGGGCGCGCGCTTCCTCCGTCGCGTTGGGTGGCGCCAGGCTGTCGATCGGGTCCCCCGGCGTGATCTCCAGGAGGCCGAAGGCGGCGACGCTGACGACGAACAGCGTCGCCAGCAGTTTCGCCACACGGGCAACGGCGCCCCGGAGTCGTAGAACAGTCATGCTCGGGCCTTTCGCAAAGTGAGATCGCCCCAGCCTTCGGCTGGTGGGGCGGACCGGATCGAGGGGAGACGGGCTCCCGAGGTCACTCGACCTTCAGGAGCGGCGAGAGCTCTGCTCGGCAAAGTCGGCGATATGTTCGGTCGGCAACGACGTCACGGAATGCTCCTGGAGATGCGCATGGAAAAGTCCGATGCGGCCCCGGTCGGGGCCGCATCGGCGGTAATGCACATCACTCTTTACCGACAGTTGTGACGCATCATCGGCCCATCCCGCTCACCGGGAGTGTTCTGCCCGTCCCGCTCGCCGATAGCACATCGCAGGTGAGATCCCGATGAGCGGGATCGGCGTGTCCCGCATTCGCCGCCCGGTAGATTCCGCCGCGGAAACACATGGAAAAAACGGCTCTACTGCTCTGAATGTGGATGACCAGACGTGTGGTATGCCCGCGTGTCGGTAAGGGTGGGCGCACGGGCCGCTCGTAGGGTCGAAAGCTCCTACACCGTCCACCCACTGGAGCCGACCCGTG
>NZ_JAUZMZ010000221.1:0-6536 GCF_036327435.1 Rhodococcus chondri
ACGAGGGATTCGGCGATGCGCGGATCACGGTGTTATCGGATCTCGGGCACGCCGCCGACGAGTCGCGGCTCGACGGCCGGGCGCGCGACCTGCTTGCGACTTCGACCGCGGAGTTGAGTCTGCTGTGCATCGAATGTTCCGATGCAGAAGGATATTCGACGATTCCGGGACTTCCGGACGATTGCTTCGAGCACGACGGTCAGCTCAGCAAGCGGCCCGTCCGCATCGCCGCGGTGTGCGCGCTGGCTCCCAAACCCGGTCAGGTGCTGTGGGACGTCGGTGCCGGCGCCGGATCGGTGGGTATCGAGTGGGCCCGCACCGACCCGCGCTGCCGCGCAATCGCGGTGGAGCACAACGCCGCGCGGGCCGATGCGATCGAACGCAATGTCTCCCGGCTCGGGGTGCCGACCACGGTGCGTGTGGTGCGCGGCGGTGCCCCGGAGGCGCTGGCCGGATTGGACTCGCCCGACGCGATCTTCGTCGGCGGGGGCGGCAGCCGCGAGGGCGTGCTCGGCACCTGCTGGGATGCACTGCGGGCCGGGGGGCGGCTCGTGGCGCACGCGGTGACGCTGGAGACCGAAGCGCTGCTCGTGCAGTGGTGGAAGCAACGCGGCGGCGACCTGTCGCGGCTGTCCGTCGAACATGCCACCCCGATAGGAACATTCACCGGATGGCAGTCGCTGCGACCGGTGGTGCAGTGGAGTGTCGTGAAAGGCGATCAATGACCGTACATTTCGTCGGATCCGGGCCTGGAGCGGCCGATCTGCTGACGTTGCGCGCAGTAAACCTGCTGCGACAGGCGCCGGTGGTGCTGTATGCGGGTACCTACCTCGACGCCGAGATCCTCTCGCACTGCGCCGAGGGCACCGAGTTGGTCGACACCCAGCATCTGGATCTGGACCGGATCACCGAGCATCTCGTCGACGCGCACCACCGCGGCCTCGACGTCGTCCGGTTGTGCTCGGGCGACCCGTCGCTGTATTCGGCGCTCACCGAACAGACCCGCCGCCTCGACGCGGAAGGCGTCCCCTGGGATGTCACGCCCGGTGTGCCCGCATACGCCGCCGCAGCGGCAACCCTCGGTGCCGAGCTGACCGTGCCCGAACTCGTACAGACCGTCGTGCTCACCCGCACGCGGGCGCGGTCGACGGCAATGCCCGACACCGAGGCGCTCGCGCGCGTAGCGGGGCTCGAGGCCAGCCTGGTGCTGCACCTCGCAATTACCCGGATCCGCACTCTGGCCCAGGAACTCACCGGTAGCTACGGTTCGGATTGCCCGGTGGCGGTGGTCGCGTTCGCGTCGCGGCCGAATCAGCTGGTGCTGCGAGGCACTCTCGCCGACATCGCCGGCCGAGTCGAGACTGCCGGGTTGAAACACACCGCGGTCATCCTCGTCGGGCGCGCCCTCGGCGTGCGGGACGAACCGGAGATCGCGTGTTCACACCTCTACGACCCGGCGCGCGAACGCAACAACCCGTAGCCGCACACCCTCATCGGGTCTGTTCGAAGGCGTCGGATGCGACCGTGATGGTTCGCGCGTCCGGGGCGTCCTCGATCATCATCGTCTGTCAGCCCCATGACACAGCATCCTTCCTGGTGGAGGAGGGTCCGGCTGCGCCGGGGCACCAAGACCGGCCCTGCGATGGTTACCCTCGAATGATGGCTGCAATTCCGAATTCCACAACAGGGACGAACACGGCGGTGTCCGGCCTCGACAGCACCTTCGCCGACGAACTCGGCGTCCTGACGGTGCCGTGGCAGGGCGCTCCTGCCCCCGACCCGAAGTTGCTCGTGCTCAACGAGCAACTCGCGGCGTCGCTGCGGCTGGACGTAGCGGCACTGCGAAGCGAGGACGGGGTCGCCGTCCTGTCCGGGTCGGCGGCACCGGCCGGGGCCAGGCCGGTGGCGATGGCGTATGCGGGCCACCAGTTCGGTGGGTACGCGCCGCTCCTCGGGGACGGTCGGGCACTGCTGCTCGGTGAACTGACGGACACCGACGGTCGGCGCGTGGATCTGCATCTCAAGGGTTCGGGCCCCACGCCGTTTTCCCGCGGCGGCGACGGGTTCGCGGTTGTCGGCCCGATGCTGCGCGAATACCTGGTCAGCGAGGCCATGTATGCCCTCGGCATCCCCACTACGCGCGCGCTGTCGGTGGTCGCGACGGGCCGGCACGTCTACCGGAACGGCGCCGAGCCCGGAGCGGTGCTCGCCAGGGTCGCGGCCGGTCACTTGCGGGTGGGCACCTTCGAATTTGCGGTCCGCCAGGGCGAGGTCCTGGTGTCGCTCGCCGACTACGCGATCGCCCGGCACTATCCGGAGCTGACCGAACTGCCGGCGACGGGTGAACGCAATCGCTACCTGGCGTTCTTCGAGGCGGTGGTCGAGGCGCAGGCGTCGCTGGTGGCACGCTGGATGCTCACCGGTTTCGTGCACGGAGTGATGAACACCGACAACACGACCATTTCGGGGGAGACCATCGACTACGGTCCGTGCGCCTTCCTCGACGCCTTCGACCCGGGTGCAGTATTCAGCTCGATCGACGACGGCGGCCGCTATGCGTTCGGTAATCAGCCCGCGGTCCTGAAATGGAATCTGGCACGCTTCGCGGAAACGCTGCTGACGTTGATCGAGTCCACGCCGGACGACGCCATCGCTGCGGTCTCGGCAGTCCTCGATACCTTCGACGAGCGTTACGACGGCCACTACACGGCGGGTATGGCGGCGAAGCTCGGGATGGATGGTGAGCACATCGATCGAACGCTGATCGACGATCTGCTGACACTGATGGCGCAGCACGGTGCCGACTGGACGGGCACCTTCCGTGCCCTCGCGGACGAACTACGCGAAAACTCGGCGCCTCTCGACGGCCTCGTGCCGCGCGAGCACATCGGGCCCTGGCTGGAACGCTGGCGCGACGCCCTGACGAAACAAGGGCACGAGGCAGCACAGACCGCGGAGGCGATGGACCGCGTCAACCCGCTGTACATCCCGCGCAATCATCAACTCGATGCTGCGCTTCGCGCCGCGACCGACGGCGACCTCGCTCCGTTCGAGAAGCTCCTGGAGGTCGTCACGCATCCGTTCGACCGCCGCGACGAGTGGTCCGCCTACGCTACGCCCGCCCCGACGGTGTTCACCGAATCGTTCCAAACATTCTGCGGAACATAACTCCCGAGGCCACGATTTCCCGGTAGCCCGTTGTCCGGCGTCCTCCGGACCTTCCATCAGTCGGGGGTCGTCGCTCCTGTGATCACGTCCGGTTCGTATTCATCGTGGCCGCGCAGCCAACTCATGAACGGGTCGTCGCCGCGGCGGGGTTGTGGTTCCCGGTCTTCTTGGCGGCCGAGGGCGGTGAGGTCGAGCCAGTGGTAGGTGCCCAGGAGCATGTCGGTCGAGCGCGCGTAGCCGGAGTAGGTGTGGAAGATGCGCTCACCCCGGCGCAGGAATGCACTGACACCGTGCTCTTCGCCGGACCAGCCTTGCCATGCCGGGTTCATCTGCTCGAGCTCCGCCTGGTCTTTGTAGTTGTATTCGACCGGTGCGACCGCCGCGTCGAGGGTGCCATGGAAGTCGTAGTTGAAGTCGCTGCCGAGCGAGGAGTACCAGGGAAAGACCCAACCCATCCGCTGTCGGTAGTGCTCGAGTTTTGTGCAGCGATGCAGCTCTCGCCGTGCGTCGAGCCACCGCTCGCGGGTGGTGACCTCTGGATCGGACGATGTCATCGTTCGTCTCCTCTCGTAGGGCACAGACAATCGTCTCAGGTGGCTCTCGACCGTGGCTATCGCCAGATTCACCGTCGGGCCGGTCCCACCCCCGGTTCATCGGAGTCATTGTCGGCCGTGGTGCCGGTGCCCGTGTGTGCGACCGCGCGCACGGCATCAACAATTCCCTGGTAGCCCGTGCAGCGGCAGATGTTTCCGGAGAGCCCGTCGCGGATCTCGTCGTCGCTCGGAGAAGGGTTCTCACGCAGCAACGCGGTGGCCGACATGACGAAACCGGGCGTGCAGAAACCGCATTGGAGACCGTGATGGTCGCGGAGCGCGGCTTGGATCGGAGAGAGTGTGCCGTCGTCGGATGCCATCGCCTCGATGGTGGTGAGTTCGGCTCCGTCGGCCTGGACCGCGAAGACGAGGCAGGCGCGTACCGCCTCACCGTCGAGCAGTACGGTGCATGCTCCGCACACGCCGTGCTCGCAACCGAGATGTGTTCCGGTCAGGCCGCACTCGATGCGCAGGTAGTCGGCGAGTGTCAACCGGGGAGGTATCGTGTGCCGCCGCACTACACCGTTGACCGTGATCGCGATCTCGACGTCTGTCATCGGGATGCCTCCTCCGCGGCGCGGCGCCACGCGCGCGTCACCATCGTCGTTGCCAGACGCCGGCGGTAGGCGGCGGGTCCGTGCAGGTCGTCCGAGACCGTGGTGAGCGCCGACAACGCCTCGCGTCCGACATCCTCGGCGACGATCTCGGTGATGTTCCGGCCGAGCAGTTCCGAGCCGAGCACGCTGCACCGGACGGGTGTGGGGCCCACACCGAACAGGGCGATCGCGCAGCGGTCGATGCGCGCCTCCGCGTCCACGCGTACCGCAACCGCAGCGCCCGCCAGTGCGAAATCCCCTTTTCTGCGCGCGAATTCCTCGATCGCGAAACCGCACCTGCCGGTCCAGGCCGGGAAGAGCACGCCGGTGAGCAGCTCGTCGGCGGCCAGTGCGGTGGTCCACATCCCCGTGAAGAACTGTGAGGCCGGTACGGTGCGCCGACCTCGGGGCGACAGCGTCTCGATCTCGGCGTCGAGCACCGATGCCACCACGGGATATTCGGCCGCTCCGTCGCCGTGTGCGAGTGAGCCGCCGAGGGTGCCGCGGTTGCGGATCTGAAAATGGCCGATCAGCGGGGTCGCCCGCGCCAGCAGTGGAACTGCGTCGGCGACCTCCGCCGACCGGCCGATGGTGGCGTGCGTGGTGCCCGCACCGATCCACATCCGGTCTCCGCGCCGCTCGATGCCGCGCAACTCGACCGGTTTCCGGAGGTCGACCAGATGATCGAACACTGCCAGCCGCAGATTGAGCATCGGCATCAGGCTCTGCCCGCCGGCGATGAACTTCGCGTCGTCGCCCAACTCGGCGACGAGCGCGATCGCGTGTTCGGCGGTCTCGGGAGCGTGGTATTCGAACGCCGACGGTTTCATGCCCGCACCTTCCGCGCCTCGTCCACCATCTCCACGATCGTCGCCGGCGAGAGCGGCAGCCTGCTCACTTCCACCCCGAACGGGGCGAGTGCGTCGGCCACCGCGTTGACGACCGCCGGGGACGCGCCGATGGCACCGCCCTCTCCGACGCCCTTGTACCCGCCCGGACCGGCACTCGGAGTTTCGACGTGTCCGATCTCGATGTCGGGCACGTCGGACGCGGTGGGCAGCAGATAGTCCATGAAGGTGGTGGTCACCGGGTTACCCACCTCGTCGTACGCCAGATGCTCGAGCAGAGCGCCTCCGATTCCCTGCACGGTGCCGCCCCGGATCTGCCCTTCCACGACGGACGGGTTGATCATCGGACCGCAGTCCTCACCGACGATGTACCGCAGGACCTTGACGCCTCCGGTATCGATGTCGACCTCGCAGGTGCACACGTGGGTCGCGTTCGCCCAGATCATCATGTTCGGGGCGTGGTACCGGCCGCTGGATTCGAGCCCCGGCGGCACACCCGGAGGCAGCGTTTCGGCCTGGAAGTAGGCGATGTCGGCGATCTCGGCCAGCGACAGGCCGGACCCAGGGACTCCCCGCACCGACGCGCGACTGCGGACGAACTCGACGTCGTCGACCGCAGCCTCGAGCCGGTGCGCGGCGATCGCGAGGATCCGGTCGCGCAGCACCGATGCCGTCTCTCCGACCGCACCCGCGGTCATCGACCCGGAGCGGCTGCCACCGGTGCCCGCACCGAACGGGGTGATCGCGGTGTCTCCCTGGATAGTGTTCACGTCCGCGATGTCGACTCCGAGCGCATCGGCGGCGAGTTGCACGACCGTCGTCTCGAGACTGTTGCCCGTCGACCCGCCGGCGACGTAGACATTGACCTTCCCGGACGGCTCGATACGGATCGTCGCGCCCTCGGTGCTGTGGAAAGGTGTTGCACCCGTAGTTGGTTCGATGTAGGTGCACGTGCCGACGCCGATGTACCGGCCGTCCGCGCGGGCACGTTCCTGCTCCTGCCGGAACGCGTCGTAGTCGAGCATCGACAGCGCGTGCTCGAAGGTCTCCAGAGGTGTGGAGTCGCTGTACGGCATTCCGGCCGGGCTGACCAGGGGAAGATCGTCGGCGCCGAGCATGTTCCGGCGGCGCAGCTCGACCGGGTCGATGCCGAGTTTGCGCGCCGCGGTGTCGAGCAGGACCTCGCGGGCCATGGACTCGAACTCAGGGTGCCGTAGTTGTTGACTTCCGGGGCTGTGACCTGCAGTTTCATGCGTTCAGGACCAGGTCGACCGCGTGGTCAGGGTTGGCGGCCAGTCGTCGGCAGGCCCGGGCGATGTTCGACTGCCCGG
>NZ_JAUZMZ010000222.1:0-6501 GCF_036327435.1 Rhodococcus chondri
AAGTCGCCGGTCGCGAGCACGGGGTCGGTGGGACGGTGATGCGGAACCGCGGAATTGGCGCCGGCAGCGACGATCGTCTCGAACGAGATGCCGTCGGCGCCGTGGCCGAGCATGCGCCATTCGAGGTCGCGGCCGACCTGCCTCTCGGTACGTCCCGGCCGGAGGCCGCCCTCGGCGATCAGGTCCGCCAGGGCGCGGTCGGCGGCGGCGCAGGCCGCCCGCAGCAGCTCGACCTCGTGCTCGTCCTTGACCATCCGCAGCTGTTCGACGAGGCCGGGTGTGGGCGTGAACCGGACGGCGCTGTCGAGTCGGTCCCAGCGGCTGCGCTCGTCCACGGTGACGACGTGGCTCTCGAAACCCCAGGTCGCGGTGCGTGCACCGGCGGTGGTGATCAGATGTGCGGCCGCGGCACGCGCGATCTCGGCCCGCAGGTCGGGCACCTGCTCGGCGACCTGCGTGAGGTAGCGGCCGTCGGTGCACACGAGGGTGCGGGATTCGTCCCGGTCGTCGTCGGTGGAGACGAGCAGCGCGGCGTTGGAACCGGTGAATCCGGTGAGGTAGCGGATGTTGAGCAGATCCGTCACCAGCAGAGCGTCGAGGTCGCGGTCTGCGAGCAACCGTCGGAGTGCGGATCGACGGGAGGCGTGATCGACGGGCATGTGCCCAACCTACCGCGCACATGGGTGTGGGCCGAGACACACTTACGGGACGACAGCCGTTACTCTCGGGCACATGAAACCCTGGTTGCTCCGCGGACTCGGGCTCGCCCTGGTCCACGTGGTCGTGCGCGTCCTGCTCGGTGCCGCTCTGGTCCAGTGGCCTCTGCAGGGGTCGGTCATGCGCTGGCTCGCTCTGGTCGTCGTCATCCTCGCCGCAGTCGTGTGGGCGGGGATCGACGGGATCCGCGACCGCCGCGCGCATCCCGACCCCGACCGCGGTGAGGACCTGACCATGCGCTGGCTCGCCGCCGGGGCGGTGACGGGTCTGCTCGGCGGTTTCCTCACGTGGCTCGCCGATGTCGTGCTTCCGGTCTCGGTCGGCGTGAAGTCGCTGCTGTTCGAACTCACCTCCGGCGCGGCGTTCACCGTGCTGCTCGTGTTCGTGCCCGCGATGGTTGCCGTCGTGGCCGGCCGGTTCTTCGCGAACCGAGGGCAGAAGGAGGACGGCCGATCGAGAGCGGACCGCGCCCGGACACCGGAACCCGCGGCGACGGCGGGCAACGGACCGGCGGCGGACGATTCCGCAACGCAGTCGGCCTCGGACGGCGCGCAGACGCAGTCGGCGTGGCGCAACGACGAGGCCCCCACCGAGACGTTCCCCGCCATCGACCCGAACGCTCCGCGCCCCGAACGCTGACCGGATAACCGGCCACAGAAAACGGCCGTCCCGAGTCGGCGCCACCGTCGGATCACTCACGTCCGGTACGGTCGCCCCCCGTGACCGACACACGAACCGACGATGGAGCGCCGTCCGGGGGCAGTCCGGCAAAGCCGCACGGAGCTGCGACAACGCTGCGCGCAGGCCCCGCAACCCGGCAGCTTCCGACCGGTACCCGCCTGCTCGCGGTGGTGAGCGCGCTGATCGGGATCGCCGCGGCGCTCGCGATCCCGTTCCTGCCGGTGCAACAGACCGAGGCGTCGGTGTCGTGGCCGCAGTCGGGCAGCGTGGCGTCGGTAACCGCACCGCTGGTGTCCTACGCACCGATCGCCCTCGAGGTCACGGTGCCGTGCGCGGTGGTCGCGGACAATGCGGCCGGCGCGACGCTCGTGTCGACGTCCCCACTCGGCGCGCCCGGCAACGAACGCTACGGAATGCTCGCGCGCGTGGTGCCCGCCGGCGACTCCGCCCGGGCCCGGTTCGAGATCATCTCCCGTCACACCGTGCTGCTGTCCGCGCCGCTCGACGAACTCGGCCGCGACTGTGCGGTGACGGTGTCGGCCGACCCCGAGCGCACGGTGGTGACCGTCACCGGCGGCGGTGGCGCGGCCGGGCCCGTGGTGTTCGAGCAGGATCTGCGCCCGCAGATGGTCGGGGTGTTCTCGGCGCTGTCCGGCGCCGCCCCCGACGGTCTGTCCGTGACCGCGCAACTCGATACGCGCTTCACGACCTCCCCCACGCTGGTCAAGTTCGCCGCGATGGTGGTCGCGGCGCTCGCCGCGGCGCTCGCGTTGTGGTCGCTGCACCGCATCGACATCGCCGACGGGCGCCGGGGTCGCCGCTTCCTGCCCGCGCGGTGGTGGTCGTTCGGCCGCATCGACGCCGTGGTCGTGACGACCCTGGTGGGCTGGCACGTGATCGGCGCGAACACCGCCGACGACGGGTATCAGCTGGGCATGGCCCGCGCCGCCGGCGAGGCCGGGTACATGGCCAACTACTTCCGATGGTTCGGCGTGCCCGAAGCGCCGTTCGGCACCCCGTTCTACGACGTGCTGGCGTGGATGACTCAGGTGTCGACGGCGAGCGTGTGGATGCGGTTGCCGGCGCTGGTCGCGGGCCTGTTGTGCTGGTGGGTGATCAGCCGGGAGGTCGCGCCGCGACTGGGCAGCGCGACCCGCCGCAGCCGGTTGCCGTTGTGGACCGGCGCGTTCGTCTTCCTCGCGTTCTGGCTACCGTTCAACAACGGGTTGCGCCCGGAGCCGATCGTCGCGGTCGGGGTGCTGTTGACGTGGTGTTCGGTGGAGCGGGCGATCGCGACCCGGCGGCTGCTGCCGGCGGCGGCGGCACTTCTCATCGGGGCGTTGACGGTCACCGCCGGACCGTCCGGGATCATCTGTTTCGCGGCGCTGATCGCCGGAGCGCGACCGGTGACGCGGATCGTTGTCGCGCGCGCCCGCTCGGCGGGCCGGGCGGCGGTGCTGCTGCCGTTGATCGCGACGGGCCTGGTGGTGCTCGCGCTGGTGTTCGCGGACCAGACGGCCGCCGCGGTCCTCGAGATGCAGCGGGTGCACACGGCGACCGGACCGAACGTCGCGTGGTTCCTCGAGTACCTGCGCTATCAGTACCTGATGCAGATCACCGTCGATGGTTCGCTGTCGCGCCGTTTCGCGGTGTTCACGATGGTGCTGACCCTGGTGGTGTGCACATTGGCGTTGCTGCGCCGTGGGGGTCGTATCCCCGGCGTGGCGGTGGGGCCGTCGCGCCGCATCGTGGGGATCACCGTCGGCGCAATGGTGCTGATGATGTTCGCGCCCACCAAATGGACTCACCATTTCGGGATCTATGCGGGATTGGCGGCGTCGGTGGCGGTGGTCGCCGCGATCGCTGTCGGACCGGCGGTGCTGCGGTCGCGACGCAACCGTGCGCTGTTCGCTGCCGCGGTCATGTTCGTGGTGACCATGGCCTTCGTGAGCACCAACGGCTGGTGGTACGTGTCGAGTTGGGGGGTGCCGTGGTGGGACAAGGCACCGTCGATCGGAGGCCGGGGATTTTCCACGGCGCTCTTCGCGATGACGGTGCTGCTGCTCCTGATCGCGGCCTGGCAGCACATCCGTCCTGGCGACGGTCCGGACCGGCGGCCGTTGACCCGATGGTGGACGATTCCACCGCTTACCGTCGCGGCCGCAGTGATGGTCGCGTTCGAGGTGCTGTCGCTGGCCAAGGGCGCGGTGTCGCAATACCCGGGGTACTCGGTGGCGCGTTCGAACATCGACGCGCTGGCCGGATCGTCGTGCGGTCTCGCCGGTGATGTGCTGCTCGAGACGGACCCGAACGCGTCGATGCTCTCCCCCGTCTCCGGGGACGTCGGCGCGGCTCTGGCAGGTGACGGGTCGACCGGGTTCACGCCCGGCGGGGTTGCCGACGATCTGACGGCCGACGAGGAGGATCTCGCGGTGGGTACCGCGAACACCGTCGCCTCGACCAACGAGGACCAGGACACCTCCACCAACGTGGCCGGCACCGCCGGCGGTATGGGCCGTGAGGGTGTCAACGGCAGCCGGGTGGCGCTGCCGTTCGGCCTCGACCCCGGCACCACCCCGGTGCTGGGCAGCTATCGCAGCCCCGGCGCGTCCTCGGTGACGTCGGACTGGTACCGGTTGCCGGAGGCCGACGGTTCCGGCTCGCGTGGCGATCTGATCGCCATCGCCGCCGCGGGCCGCATCCGGTCGGTGGACGCCGACGGTGTGGAAACCTACGGCCAGCGTCTCGACGTCGAGTACGGCGTGACCGGTTCCGACGGGCAGGTGCGGGTTCTCGGGGCGCAGACCCCGATCGATATCGGCCCCACCCCGGCGTGGCGGAATCTGCGGGTGCCGCTCGACCGGCTGCCCGCGGGGGCGGAGCTGGTGCGGATCGTCGCCGGCGACCAGGACATCGCCGACGAGCAGTGGCTCGCCTTCACGCCTCCCCGCGTGCCGCAAACCCGGACGCTGCAGGACGTTGTGGGCACCGATACCCCGGTGCTGTTGGACTGGGCGGTCGGATTGAACTTCCCTTGCCAGCGACAGATGTTGCACCGCAACGGCATTGCGGAGGTTCCGGAGTATCGCATCCTGCCGGACCGCATCGGTGCCGTGTCGACGACCCTGTGGCAGGACCACTACGGCGGTGGCCCGCTGGGATGGACACAGATGTTGCTCGGGGGCCGCACGGTGCCGTCGTACCTGGCGGACGACTGGGATCGTGACTGGGGATCGCTCGAGCAGTTCGTTCCGTTCGACTCCGACGCCGCACCTGCCGTGGTCGAGACCGACGGCACGACGCGGACGGGATGGTGGACGCCGGGTCCGATCCTGACTTCATACTGACGCATATCCCGCATACCCCGTGAAGTGGAGCGCATCAATGGCGACCTCGAAGTACCGGTCCATCCGTGTCGAGACGCGCGATCGGGTCACCACGGTGATCATGACGCGGCCGGACCGCCGCAATGCGGTGGACGGTGCGATGGCAGCGGAACTGGCCCAGGCGTTCGAGAACTTCGACGCAGACCCCGGGGCCGATGTCGCGGTGCTGTACGGCGAGGGCGGAACCTTCTGCGCCGGAGCCGATCTGAAAGCTATCGGAACCGACCGCGTCAACACCGTCGCGCCCGAAGGCAACGGACCGATGGGACCGACGCGTCTGATGCTGTCCAAGCCGGTGGTGGCGGCGATCGAAGGCTACGCCGTGGCCGGTGGACTCGAGATGGCGATCTGGTGCGACCTTCGTGTGGCCGCTGCGGACGCGACCTTCGGGGTGTTCTGCCGCCGCTGGGGCGTACCCCTGATCGACGGTGGCACGGTCCGACTCCCGCGTCTGATCGGCGCCGGCCGGGCAATGGACATGATCTTGACCGGACGACCGGTCGACGCGGCCGAGGCGATGACCTTCGGCCTGGTCAACCGCGTCGTCGAGCCCGGCACCACCCGAAAAGCTGCCGAACGCCTGGCCCGGGAGCTGACGCGGTTCCCGCAGACCTGCATGCGCAACGACCGTCGGTCCGCCTACGAGCAGTTCGGGCACACCGAGCAGGACGCGATGGCCTTCGAGATCCGGGTGAGCCTCGAGTCCCTGGCCACCGACACGGCCGCCGGCGCCGCCCGGTTCGGCGGCGGGGCGGGCCGCCACGGAGAATTCCCGTAGAACCGTCGCGGGCCGGGCGCCGCCCGCAGCTGCACGACGCACCGTCGCGGGCCATATCCTCGAACCGGGCGACGAGGACGGAAGGCGGACGATGACGTTCATCAAGATGTGTGGGCTGCGGGACGAGGCGGTGGTGGATCACGCGATCGCGCTCGGCGTCGACGCGGTCGGTTTCGTCTTCGCGGACAGTCCGCGCCGAGTGTCCGCCGAACAGGCGGTGCGACTGCGGTCGAGGGTCCCGGCGGCCACGATCGCGGTCGGGGTGTACGTGAGGATGCCCCTCGACGAGGTCGTGGCGACCGCACGGGCGGCGAACCTCGACCACGTGCAGGTGCACGATCTGCGTTCGGCGGATGACGTGCGTGTCCTGCACGAGGCGGGACTGACGGTGATCCGTGCCGTGAACACCACCGGCGTCGAAACGGCCTCCGCCGAGGCGCCGTCCGAGGACTTCGGCGCGGACCTGCTGCTGGTCGACGGCGCGGTGGCGGGCGCCGGGGTGAGTTGGGACTGGCAGGATCGCAGCTCGCTGCCGTCGGGGCGGTGGATTCTCGCGGGCGGACTGACCCCGGACAACGTGGCGCGCGCGGTCACGACGTCGGGCGCCTGGGGCGTCGACGTCTCGAGCGGCATCGAGTCCCGCCGCGGTGTCAAGGATCCGGCGTTGATGACGGCATTCGCAGAGGCAGTGCGCCACGCGCCCCGTGCAGGATCGGCGAGTGATGGGATCTGATGACCTGACGGCCGACTACCCGGATCCGGCCCCGGTGAGCGACGTGGATCTCGCGCATCTGCGGCGGTGCCTGGCACTCGCGGAAGAGGCGCTGGATGCGGGCGACGAGCCGTTCGGATCGGTGCTCGTCGACGCCCACGGCCGGGTGCTGGCGGGCGGACGACCGCAACCGCGTCGCCGACGGCGACCGCACCCGGCACCCGGAG